>NZ_JAMYOR010000034.1:0-70471 GCF_040319965.1 Mesorhizobium sp. M0830
CCAGACGGCTCTATCAACGGACAAATCTGCTTCCAACGCGGCGACGAAGCAGACTTCATCGCCCGCAAATGGACTTCTTCAACAGCCTGTTACAGCATTTCACCGTTTCGCGGTAACGGCGAGCCGCTCTAACTCTTTGTCTTGATGCAATTCCGGACGGAAAACCGCGTCACACTTTTCCTGGAATTGCTCCGCAATCCTCAGCCTCGGAGATTGGGGGCGTGGGCGTCATCCTCGCCGCGCACCCAAAGCCTGTTTGGTTATCGCGCTAGGTCCGCCACCACCGCATCGAGCACGATCATGCCGGCCGGAGTGGCGCGGAGCCGCGCGTTGCCGATCGGTGCCACCAGCCCTTCGCCCTGCAGCATCGAGAGTCGCGCGCTCGACAGGCCGCGCCCGGAGAACGCCTCGTAGCGGGAGAGGTCGATGCCCTCGGCCAGCCGCAGGCCCATCAGCAGGAACTCGTCGGCTTCTTCCGAACGCGTCAGGATCTCGCCGCCGGTGACGCCATGGCCCTTGGCCTCGACCAGATTGGCCCAGGTTTCCGGCATGCGTTCGGCGATCGTGACTGTGCGGCGGCCGTTCTCGACGAAGCGGCCATGCGCGCCTGGCCCGACACCGACATATTCACCGTAGCGCCAGTAGGTCAGATTGTGCCGGCTTTCAGCGCCCGGCCTGGCGTGGTTGGAAATCTCATAGGCCGGCAGGCCATGCGCCGAGGTGATCTCCTGCGTCAGCGCATAGAGATCGGCGGCGTGGTCGTTGTCGGGGATGATGAATTTCTTCGCGGCATGCAAGGCATGGAACGGCGTGCCCTCCTCGATGGTCAGCTGGTACAGCGACAGGTGATCGGCGGCGTGGCCGATCGCCTGTTCGAGTTCGGCCTGCCACGCTTCCGGTGTCTGGCCGGGTCGGGCATAGATCAGGTCAAAGGACAATCTTGGGAAGATTTCCCGCGCGAGCCCGATCGCGTGCAGCGCTTCCTCGACATTGTGAAGCCTGCCGAGGAAGCGCAAATCCTTGTCGTTCAGCGCCTGTACCCCGAGCGAGACGCGGTTGACCCCGGCCGCCCGGTAGCCGCGAAAGCGTTCGGCCTCGACCGAGGATGGATTGGCCTCCAGCGTCACCTCGATCCCGTCGGGAACGGTCCAGTTCTTCGCCACGGCGTCAAGGACCCTGGCCACCGTTTCCGGCTTCATCAGCGACGGCGTGCCGCCGCCAAGAAAAATGCTGGTTACCTCGCGCGGCCCGGTGCGTTCGCGCATCGTCGCAAGCTCGGCCTCGAATGCGCTGGCAAAACGATCCTGGTCGACCGGCTGGTGGCGAACATGACTGTTGAAATCGCAATAGGGGCACTTGGCCGCGCAGAACGGCCAGTGGACATAGATGCCGAAGCCGGGCGCCCGGTCGAGCAGCATGCTCATGTCGAGCCCAATCTCGCTTTGGCGAATTTCTGGAAGGCGCGGGCGCGGTGTGAGAGCGCCGTCGGCTGGCCGGGCCTCCAGCCATGTTTTTCCTCGGCGCTCATCTCGCCAAAGGTTTTTTCGAAGCCGTCGGGCAGAAACACCGGGTCGTAGCCGAAGCCGAGGTCGCCGCGCGGCGGCCAGACCAGCGTGCCTTCGGCCTCGCCGCGATAATATTCGGCCTCGCCGTCGGGAAACGCCAGGCAGATGACGGCGACAAAGCGGCCCTTGCGTTGTTGCGGCAAGGCCGCACCGCCTTCCTGCAACGCCACTTCGGTGCGTTGCATGGCCATGCCGAAATCGCGCGAACCGTCGGGTGTTTCGGCCCAGTTGGCGGTGTAGACGCCGGGCGCGCCGTCAAGCGCGTCGACGCACAGGCCGGAATCGTCCGACAATGCCGGCAGGCCGGTCGCCTTGGCCGCGGCCAGCGCCTTGATGTAGGCGTTTTCCTCAAAGGTGGTGCCGGTTTCGTCCGGCTCGGGCAGGCCGTAGTCCTTGGCCGATTTCGCTTCGAAGCCGAACGGCCCCATCAGGTCGGCGAATTCGCGCAGCTTGCCTTCATTGTGGCTGGCGACGACGATCTTCTTTCCATCGAGAGAGTGCATCAAAGGCCCCAGATTCGTGGCTCGGCGAATTCGATCGAATTGCCCGAGGGGTCGCGTATATAGATCGAACGGCCGCCCTGCGGCCATTCGAATTCGCTTTCGATGGCTATGTTTTTCGCTTCGAGATGCGCTCTCCAGTTGGCGATTTCGTCAGCGGTCGCCGCAAAGCAGAGATGGCCTTCGCCGACAGCGCCGTGTGGCGGCACGGGCAGCCTGGCGTCGGGCGCCGGCGGGATTTTGGTTGCCTCGGCATTGAAGACGAGCAACACGCCCGGGCCGCAGCGGAAGAACAGGTGTCGGCCATCGACTTTGCCGAAGAGGGTGAGGCCCAGGACGCCGGTGTAGAAGGTTTCCGCGGCGACGAGGTCGGTGACGTAGAGAGCAGATTCCAGGATAGCAGAGGGCGTCACGAGGCGCCCCCCTCTGGCCTGCCGGCCATCTCCCCCTCAAGTGGGGAGATTGGCAGCTTTGGCGCCTCCGCACATCTCACGCCGCCGGAAGGTGGCGCAAACCAGCGGGATAGCCGATCTCCCCCCTTGAGGGGGAGATGGCCGGCAGGCCAGAGGGGGGCGCTCAAGCTCGGCATTTGAGAACTAAGCCACCGCCATCTGCTGCAAACTGACCAGGCGCTGAATGCCCTTCTTGGCCAAGCCCATTAATTCCGCGAACTGCCCTTCCGAAAAAGGCTCGCCTTCGGCGGTTCCCTGGATCTCGACGATGCCGCCCTTGCCGGTCATGACGAAATTGGCATCGGTGCCGGCCGACGAATCCTCGATGTAATCGAGGTCGATAACCGGCTGGCCGTCATGGATGCCGCAGGAGATCGCCGCGACGTGGTCCTTCAGCACCTTGGCGACGCTGGCCATTTGGCGAGCTTCCATCCAGCGCAAGCAGTCGTAGAGCGCCACCCAGCCGCCGGTGATCGAGGCGGTGCGGGTGCCGCCATCGGCCTGGATGACGTCGCAGTCGACGGTGATCTGCTGCTCGCCCAGTGCTTGCAAATCGACCACCGCACGCAAGGAACGGCCGATCAGCCGCTGGATCTCCAGCGTGCGGCCGCCCTGCTTGCCGGCGGAAGCCTCGCGGCGCATGCGCTCGCCGGTCGAGCGCGGCAGCATGCCGTATTCCGCCGTCACCCAGCCCTTGCCGGAATTGCGCATCCAGCCCGGCACTTTTTCCTCCAGGCTGGCCGTGCACAGGACATGCGTGTCGCCGAACTTCACCAGGCATGAGCCTTCGGCGTGCTTGGAGACGCCGCGCTCGAAGGAGATGGCGCGCATTTCGTCGAATTGGCGTTTGGAGGGGCGCATTCAGGCTGCTTTCTTGTCATTTTTCGGGAATCTTGGCCGGCTTGTAGCCGCATGGGACGCATGGCGCAAAGGAAAATGGCTTGACGATCCGACACAGACACCGGGGTGATCTGACGCAGACACCGGGGCGATCTGACACAGACACCGGGTTGCGCGGGCCGTAGCGAAGTCTATATCTTTGGGCCGGAGGTTTTTGGCCGCAATGACCAAGGCAGTCGATCCAAGTTCGCAGGCGCCCGCGCTTCAATCATTGGACATGCGCTCGCGCGACATCTTCCGGCGCATCGTCGATTCCTACCTCAAGGACGGCGAACCCGTGGGATCACGCAGCCTATCGCGCATCCTGCCGTCTTCGCTGTCGCCGGCCACCATCCGCAACGTGATGAGCGATCTCGAGCATCTCGGCCTGATCTACGCGCCGCACATCTCGGCCGGCCGGTTGCCGACGCAGGCCGGCCTGCGTTTCTTCGTCGACGCCTTCATGGAGCTTGGCGATCTCTCCGACGAGGAGCGCCGCGCCATCGAGGCGCAAGTGCGGGCATCCGGCTCGGGCGCGACGCTGGAACACATGCTGACCGAGGCCAGCCAGATGCTGTCGGGCATGTCGCGCGGTGCCGGCCTGGTGCTTGCCGCCAAGAACGAAGTGGCGCTGAAGCACATCGAATTCATCCAGCTCGAGCCGACCAAGGCGCTGGCGGTGCTGGTGTCGCAGAATGGCGACGTCGAAAACCGCGTCGTCGAGCTGCCCGCCGGCATCACCGTCTCGCAACTGCACGAGGCCTCGAACTTCCTCAACGCTCATATCCGCGGCCGCACGCTGGCGGAGGCGCGGGTCGAGATCGCCCGCATCAAGGAAGAGACCAGGGCCGCCCTCGACACGCTGTCGCAGGACCTCGTCGAGAAGGGGCTCGCGGTGTGGGCCGGCGCGGACAGCGGCCTGCCGGCACGGCTCATCGTGAGCGGCCGCGCCAATCTGCTCGAAAACGTCACCGCCCAGGCCGATATCGAACTGTTGCGGCACCTGTTCGAGGACATGGAGACGCAGGACGGACTGATCCAACTGCTCGACCTCGCCGAGGAAGGATCGGGCGTGCGCATCTTCATCGGCTCGGAAAACAAGCTGTTCTCGCTGTCGGGCTCGTCGCTGGTGGTCGCGCCCTATCGCGACAAAGACGCCCGCGTCGTCGGTGCGCTTGGGGTCATCGGCCCGACCCGGCTCAACTATGCCCGCATCGTGCCGATGGTCGACTATACGGCGCAGCTGATTTCCCGCATGCTGCGCTAAGCGTATTGATGTTCAGGTGATGCCGGCCTGACCTGAATCTCAACACCTTAGACTCAAAAAACAAAGAACAAGCAGCTGAGGAGAAAAACAATGGCGCTCGAAGAATTCAAGGCCCGGATCAGCCTGCTGCTCGAGGAGATGGTCAACCAGCCGGAAGACCAGCACGAGATCCAGGAGCAGTTGCGCGAAAAACTGCGGGAAATGCGCGCCATGGGCCTGCCGCTGCCGGCCGATCTCGTCGCGCTGGAAAAGCGTCTCGATGACGATTTCTACGCCGCTGGGACCTGAGGCTAAAAAACCTCCGCTTTCGCTTCAACTGATCGTGTGCCGCGGAACAACGGACGAAACCGCTCGTTTGCCCCCTTTGCAGCCGTTCACTATGTGACCAGGTTTGGAGGATTGAATGATCCGATTGGCTGGGCTGGCTCTCTCCGCTGCGGTGTTTCTCGCCGCCGCTGCATTCGCACAGCAAGCGGAGCCCGTATTGAAAGGTGCCGCCGCCTTCGGCGACTGGCGTGCCGACAGGCCCGGTGTGCGCCGCCTGATCAAGCCGAACGATCTGCCAAAACCCGACGTCACCAAATCCGCCTCCAACAGCGCCGGCCTTGCCGAAAGGCCGGCAGATGCCAAGCCGAAACTGCCGCCGGGCTTTTCGGCCGAGCTGATCGCGTCGGGCATCGACAATCCGCGCGTCGTCCGCGTCGCGCCGAACGGCGACCTGTTCGTCGCCGACAGCGAAGCCAACCAGATCCGCGTCTACCGCCTGGCCGACGGTAGCGCGAAGCCGGCGCAGCACGGCATCTTTGCCCGCAATCTCAACCAGCCCTATGGCATTGCTTTCTATCCACCGGGCAACGACCCGCAATGGGTCTATGTCGCCAACAGCGACGGCATTGTGCGCTTTGCTTATCACAGCGGCGATCTGAAGGCCGCCGGCGACCCGGAGACCATCGTCGACAACATCCCTTCAAGTCATCACTGGACCCGCGACATCGCTTTCTCTCCGGACGGCAAGACGCTTTATCTATCGGTCGGCTCGGGTTCGAATGCCGCGCAGCATATGGGCAAAGAACCGAAGGGCGGCCTCGACGCCTGGGCGACGTCGCAGCCGCTCGGCGCTGCCTGGGGTCCCGAGGATGGCCGCGCGGCTGTGCTGGCCTTCGATCCCGACGGCAAGAACGGACGCATCGTCGCCACTGGCCTGCGCAACTGTTCGGGCATGGCCGTGCAGCCGGCGACCGGCGCGCTGTGGTGTGTCGTCAACGAAAGCGATGGGCTCGGCGACAATGTGCCGCCGGAATATGCGACCGTGGTCAAGGACGGCGCCTTCTATGGCTGGCCCTGGTACTATGTCGGCAACAACGAGGATCCGCGTCACAAGGGCGAGCGCCCCGATCTTGCCGGCAAGGCTGATATTCCCGACGTGCTGATGCAGGCGCATTCGGCGCCGCTCAACATCGCCTTCTACGAAGGGAAGACCTTTCCGGCCGAATACAGGGGCGACGCCTTCGTCGCGCTGCATGGTTCATGGAACCGTGGCAACAGGACCGGCTACAAGGTGGTGAGATTGCTGTTCAGGGACGGCAAGCCGACCGGCGAATACGAGGATTTCATCACCGGCTTCGTCGTCTCCAACGGCGAGGTCTGGGGTCGGCCGGTCGGCGTGGCGGTGGCGAACGACGGCGCGCTGATCGTGACCGAGGACGGCAACGGCACCATCTGGCGCGTCACCCATGACGGCGATCGCTCCTGAGCAATCTTGACACAAACCCCTCACCCGGATTGCCAACGGCGGCGCCAGGCTCTTCTCCCCGGCGGAGACGGTGACCGCGAAGCGGCCGGATGAGGGCGCCTTCTCTGCGTGTTGCAGCGACATCTGGTGCAATGGATTCCGATCCCAGGGAATTCAATCCTGGTCCATTCTATGCGACAAGGCGTTCTGATTTGAGGCCGCAGCCATGACGCTCACCGGATTCCTCGCCTACAGTGCGGCGCTCGGCATCGCCGCCGCCATCCCTGGTCCCGGCGTCACCGCGCTCGTTGCGCGTGCGCTCGGCTCCGGCTTCCGCTCGTCGTTGGCGATGTCCTTTGGGCTGATGGCTGGCGATCTCACCTACCTGACCGCCGTGGTGCTGGGTCTCGCCTTCGTCGCGCAGACCTTCGGCGTGGTTTTCCTGGCTATCAAATGGCTCGGTGTCGCCTACCTGGCCTTTCTCGGCTGGCGCTTCTGGAACAGCGGCATCACGCCCGAGACAGTCGAAGCGAAAAAGGGCAAGGGTGGGCTACTGTCGAGCTTTGCCGCCGGCCTGACCGTCACGCTCGGCAATCCGAAGACGATGATCTTCTACCTCGCGATCACGCCGACCATCGTCGACCTGAAGACCATCACACTTACCGATTACAGCATTCTCGTTGCGCTGACGGTCGTCGTACTTCTGGTGGTGCTGGTGCCGTATCTGGCGCTGGCGGCCAAGGCGCGCTGGTTCCTGAAGTCGCCGCGCGCGCTCAAGGCGCTGAACCGCACCGCCGCCGGCTTCATGGTCGGCGCCGCTGCAGCGATTGCCGCCCGGCAATAGAGGGCTTTTCGGCCAAACCATTTCGCAAACAGGCCTTTGCGGGAAATGCTTTTCCGAGAGGGCGATGTTTTCGACACAGGTCCCACTCGGATATTTTCAGCCGACAGTCTATCTTGCACGGCCAAAGGCCCTATCTTGGCGGCTTGAATTCCACTTGCCTGAAATTCCCCACTTGCCTGAAATTCCCCTTGCCTGAAAATTCTGGGAGCGAAACCAATGAACAAGCCCGTCACCTCTGCCCGTTTACCCGGTCGCGGCCGCGTCTACGATTCCATCACCGATACGATCGGCGACACGCCCCTGGTGCGGCTCGACAAGTTCGCTCGGGAAAAGGGCATCGTCGCCAACCTGATCGCCAAGCTCGAATTCTTCAATCCGATCGCCTCGGTCAAGGACCGCATCGGCGTGGCGATGATCGAGGCGCTGGAGGCTTCCGGCAAGATTTCTCCCGGCAAGACCACGTTGATCGAACCGACGTCGGGCAATACCGGCATCGCGCTTGCCTTCGCCGCTGCCGCCAAGGGCTACAAGCTCATCCTGACGATGCCGGAAACGATGTCGATCGAGCGCCGGAAGATGCTGGCGCTGCTCGGCGCCGAGCTGGTGCTGACCGAGGGTCCGAAAGGCATGAAAGGCGCCATCGCCAAGGCCGACGAACTGGCCGCGACGATCCCCAACGCAATCATTCCGCAGCAGTTCGAGAACCCCGCCAACCCGGAAATCCATCGCACGACGACGGCCGAGGAAATCTGGAACGATACGCATGGCGAGGTCGATATCTTCGTCGCCGGCATCGGCACCGGCGGCACCATCACCGGCGTCGGCCAGGTGCTGAAGAAGCGAAAGCCCTCGGTGCATGTCGTCGCAGTCGAGCCGGACTCCTCACCGGTTCTGTCGGGTGGCCAGCCTGGCCCCCACAAGATCCAGGGGATCGGCGCCGGCTTTGCGCCCAAAATCCTCGACACGACGATCTATGACGAGATCGTCAGGGTATCGAACGAGGATTCGGTCGCAAATGCCCGCCTCGTCGCCCGCCTCGAAGGCGTACCGGTCGGCATCTCGTCGGGCGCCGCCCTGCAGGCGGCCATCGTCGTCGGCTCGCGGCCGGAAAACAAGGGCAAGAACCTGGTCGTGGTGATCCCGTCCTTCGCCGAGCGCTATCTGTCGACGATTTTGTTCGAGGGGTTGGGGGCTTAGCCGAAGGTGAAGGGACGTTGACCTTCGGCGCCGCTTTTGTCAGAGGCCAGAGTGATTCGATTCGGAGCCCTATGCATTTGCCGGGCGCCGCGGGCGCTGATGTCCGCGCTTCGTGAAGATCGGAACCTGCTAAAGTGGGTAAAGACTTCGATTCAATAACCCCGTTCGAGGTCGATTTTGTTGGACAGAGGCTCTCCTCTTGCGACTTGACCGCAAAGATCGGCGGCCTGGTCGATTCCAGAATCCACCCAGAAGCTCGCAACATGAGGTGTGATGGTCACCCTGGGATGAGTCCACAACGGCGATGAAGCCTCCAGGGGTTCACGCTCAAACACGTCAAGACAAGCACCAGAAAGCTGACTTTCATCGAGCGCGCGGATCAGGTCGGCTTCGTTGACATGCGCGCCCCTGCCGACATTCACAAGGTAGGCACCTCGCTTCATTTTTCTAAAGGCAATGGAGTTCAGTATCCCACGAGTGTCACCAGTCAGGGGAAGTGAGCAGATAACGTAGTCCCGATTTGTGAGTGCGTCCGCAAGCTGGGCGCGGCCAAAGTAACTATGTATACCGGGAAGCGTCTTTTGATGACGAGACCAGACTGCCGTGTCGTAGCCCAAGTCCGCAAACAGCTTTGCGGCCCAGCCACCGATCCGGCCCGCACCCAGCACAACAATTTTTGTCTCGGAGATCTTCCGAGGCGCGAGCGGATTCCAGGATTTGCGGGCTTGCAGACTCATGTATTCTGCAACATGCCGCTGCTGGCAGAGAACCCGAAGGACGATGTACTGCACCACTTCCGACGCCTGCTCACGCGTTGCGAGCCTGATGAGCGGAACACCCTTGGGAAAGCTCTGAAGGTCAATACCCTCGACACCGGCCCCCAAATAGACAACGGCGCTTAGCCCCGTCATGGCGTCAAAAAAGCCAGGACTGGCGCCCTTGTCGATCAGCACAATATCTATATCACTTTTGTTCCCGGCGTCTGGCCAAAGCCTGAACTCCAGCTGCGGCACGCGGGTTTTAAGCTCGGCAGCCCATACTTGGGCATCAATGTAGTCAGGGTACTCATTGACCATGAGAACGGTAGTGGGCTCGCCGAACACTTCGCCCCTCCCAGATTCAGGTAATCAGGCATCCACCGGATGACCAGTCTGTTGTGGCTGAGGGTTGCGCAAACTGGTACCAGTTGCAAGACCAGACCTCGGCAAAATGGCGTTTATGCGCGCCCGGCAGCGGCGGCTTCACTGCGGAGGCCGCACTCGGACTAGACGAATTGCCGGCAGCGAGCCGCCGTTTCCCCGGCGCTTAATTCTTCAGAGCTGCCCTTTTGCCCTGCAGGAACCGGCGCACCGCCGGGTCGCGCTCGAGGCCGATCGCCCGGTCATAGGCTTGGCACGCCTGCGATACCTGCCCAAGCCTGGCCAGGAGACCGGCGCGGGCTGCCCAATAGGGCTGATACTCATCAAGCCGCTTGTCCTCGCCCAGCACGTAGAGGGCCGCCAATCCAGCCACTGCACCCTCGGCCTCGGCAATCGCCACCGCGCGGTTGATCGCCACCACCGGTGATCCCGCGATCGAGAGCAGCGCGTCGTAGAGTTCGCGGACCGCCACCCAGTCGGTGCGGCCGGTCAGCCGTCGTGCCGCATGTGCGGACTGAACCGCCGCCTCAAGCTGGTAGCGGCCGATGACGCCCATCGTGGCGGCGCGGCGGAGCAGGGATTCCGCTTCGTCAACCAAAATGCCATCCCACAGCGTGTGATCCTGCTCGGCCAGCGGAACATAATCTCCGGCCGGATCGCGCCGTGCCGCGCGCCGCGCTTCGGCGAACAGCATCAGCGACAGCAGACCCAGCGCCTCGGGCTCTTCCGGCATCAGCGAAGCCACCAGGCGACCGAGCCAGATGCCTTCGCTGGCCAGATTGCGGCGCCGCGTTTCGGTGCCCGCCGGATCGGACCAGCCTTCGGCGAAGGCGGCGTAGATCGCTTCCAGCACCGCATCCAGCCTTTCGCCGAGTTCGGTCCGCTCCGGAACGCGGAACGGAATGCCGGTTTCACGGATGCGGGTCTTGGCGCGAACCAGGCGCTGGCCCATGGTTGCCGGCGACACCAGGAAGGCTGAGGCGATCGTCGCCGCGTCGAAACCCAGCACGGTCTGGAGGATCAGCGGCGAGCGAATGCCGGGCTCGATCGCCGGGTGGGCGCAAGCGAACATCAGCCGCAACCGTTCGTCGGGAAGGTCATCGTCGGTCATGCCCGCCTCCATCTCCTCGGCAATCAGCTTGAGATGCTCGCGGCCGGCCTCGCTGGTCAGCCGCCGCCGCACCGCATCGACGCGGCGCCGCCTTGCCACCGCCAGCAGCCAGGCTTCCGGCCTTTCAGGCACGCCGGTTCGTGGCCAGCGTTCGAGTGCCGCGGCAAAGGCGTCAGCCAGCGCGTCTTCGGCAGCGGCCACGTCACGCGTTCGCGCCGCGAGCCAGGCAACCAGCTTGCCGTAGCTTTGTCGGGCGGCGGCCTCGGCGGCCACCCGGGCGATCTCCGAGCGACTGTCCATCACATCATCATCTCTCGGACAGGTACTCGGTCATTTCCCAGATCGGCCGCAGCTCGACAGTACCGGTGCTGGCCGCCGGGCAGCGCGCCGCCCAGGCGATCGCGGCGTCGGCATCCTCGGCCTCGATCATGTAGAAGCCGGCAAGCTGCTCCTTGGTATCGGCATAGGGGCCGTCGAGCACGTTGGTCTTGCCCCCAGCCACCCGTACAGAGGTGGTCGCCTGACTCGGGCGCAGTCGGTCCCCTGCCAGCCAGGCGCCGGACTTCTTCAAGGCTTCGGTATAGGCACCATAGGCGGCACTCATCTGGTAGGTCGCCTCGGCCGGTGCATTCGCCATCGCGGCTTCGTCGGCGTAGATCAAAATCATGTATCGCATGGTCTTCTCCCGTTGTTTCGAAGGCCGCTTCGTTGCGAGCCGGACGTATGTCGCGCGGCAGCGCGCGATTTCGACAGACAGCTCAAAAAACTTTCGGCTCCGCTGGCTTTTTGCGCAAGCCGCGATCTGTTTCCGATCTCTCAACCGTTCGTCTAACGAGCACAATTGCGGGTTGGCATTTGCGGCTCGCTGTCTAAACTCGCCGTGGTCGCACCTGGGAGGCGGTGCGGTCGCCGATATTTCAGGGAGGAGGCCCCGATGTTCCATTTCAGAACGAAATTCGTTGCAGCCGGTGCCGTGGCGCTCTCGCTTGGCCTGGGTGCCGTCTCAGCCAGCGCGCAAGAATTTATCAATGTGCTGACCGGCGGGACGTCCGGCGTGTATTATCCACTCGGCGTCGCATTGTCTGAAATCTACGGCAAGGGCATCGAAGGCGCGCGTACCCAGGTGCAGGCAACCAAGGCTTCGGTCGAAAACCTCAATCTGTTGCAGCAGGGCAGGGGCGAGATCGCCTTTGCGCTCGGCGATTCCGTCAAGCTGGCCGCTGAAGGCAACACCGAAGCGGGCTTCCCGGGCAAGCTCGACAAACTGCGCGGCATCGCCGCCATCTATCCCAACTACATCCAGATCGTCGCCAGCCGGGAGTCCGGCATCAAGACGCTGGCCGATCTCAAGGGCAAGAGCCTGTCGGTCGGTGCGCCGGCGTCCGGCACCGAGCTCAACGCGCGCGCCATCTTCGCTGCCGCCGGGCTGAAATACGAGGATCTCGGAAGGGTCGAATACCTGCCCTTCGCCGAATCGGTCGAGTTGATCAAGAACCGCCAGCTCGCCGCCACGCTGCAATCCGCCGGACTCGGCGTCGCCTCGATCCGCGATCTCGCCACCTCCGTGCCGATCAATGTCGTGGCAGTGCCGGCGCAGGACGTCGCCAAGATCGGCGCGCCCTATCTTTCGGTGATCATTCCCAAGGGAACCTATGAGGGCCAGAGCGAGGATGTCGCCACCGCTGCCGTCGGCAATTTCCTTATCACCCGCGCCGATGTCTCCGACGAAACCGCCTATCGGATGACCAAGCTGCTGTTCGAGCATCTGGACCAGCTTGCCGCCGCCCATGCCGCCGCCAAGGCGATCGACCCCGCCAAGGTGCTAGACGGCATGCCGGTGCCGCTGCATCCCGGCGCCGAGCGGTACTACAAGGAGAAAGGGCTGCTGAAGTAGGCGCGTGGCAATCCGACATGTCTTCGCCAGGCGCCCCCTCTGCCCTGCCGGGCAGAGGGGGGCGCCTCGCGCTACAATTCGCTCCTTTTGGAGATCGATGGATGAGCGAAGCAACGACAACCGACGGCAAATCCGCCACCTTCCATCTCCCCGTCGCCGAAGAGCAGGTCGAAGGCCTGCCGCCGGGCTTCGGCGAAGGGCTCGCCGGCAAGGCCGCCTTTCTCATCGCCGTCTCCTTTTCCGTGTTCCAGATCTACGTCGCCGCTTATGGCAGCATTCCGAGCCAGGTGGTGCGAGCCATGCATGTCGGCTTCCTGCTGCTGCTCGGCTTCGGCCTGATCGCCAATCTGCGCGCCAAAAGTATGCCGGCAAAAGCCGTGTTCTGGACGCTCGGCGTGCTCGGCTTCGGCACCGGACTCTACAATTGGGTGTTCTATACAGACCTCATCCGCCGCTCCGGCTTCCTGACCACGCCGGACCTGATCGTCGGCGCGGTGCTGGTGGTGCTGGTCTTCGAGGCCGCCAGGCGGCTGATGGGGCTGCCGCTGGCGGTCATCGCCTTCATCTTCCTCGCCTACTGCTTCGTCGGCAACCATCTGCCGCCGCCGCTCGTCCATCGCGGCTATGATTTCGCCCAACTCGTCGACACCTTCGCCTATGGCACCGAAGGCATATACGGCACGCCGATCTATGTTTCAGCCGCCTACATCTTCATCTTCGTCGTCTTCGCCGCCTTTCTCGAACGCGCCGGCATGATTGCGCTGTTCAACGATTTCGCGCTCGGTCTTGTCGGCACCTGGCGCGGCGGCCCGGCGCAGGTCTGCGTGCTGTCCTCGGCGCTGATGGGTACCATTTCCGGCTCGGGCGTCGCCAATGTGGTGGCCAGCGGCCAGTTCACCATCCCGCTGATGAAGCGCTTCGGATTCCGCGCGGCTTTCGCCGGCGCCGTCGAGGCAACCTCCTCGATGGGCGGCCAGATCATGCCGCCGGTGATGGGCGCGGTCGCCTTCATCATGGCCGAGACGCTGAACGTGCCCTATGCCGAAGTGGTCAAGGCAGCGATCATCCCGGCGCTGCTCTATTTCGGCGCCTGCTTCTGGCAGGTGCATCTGGAAGCCGGCAAGGCCAGCCTGCATGGCATGGCCAAGGCGGACCTGCCCAACCCGTGGGACGCGGTGAAACAACACTGGCCGCTGGTGCTGCCGCTTGCGGCCCTCATCTATCTTTTGTTCGCCGGCTATACGCCGATCTTCGCCGGCACGATGGGCCTAGCGCTGACCATCGTGCTTATCCTCGGTACGCCGCTGGCGGCAGCGATCGGGCCGCTCGCCTTCCGTGTCGTCTTCTGGCTGGCGCTCGGGCTCGCCGCCGCCTTGTTCATGAAGTTCGGCGTCAACCTCCTCGGCCTCGTCATCGCCGCGCTGGTCGTCGCCTGCTTCACCTCCAGGGGCGGCCGCGAGACGCTGCGGATCTGCGTCGACTCGCTCGCCGAAGGTGCCAAGAACGCGCTGCCGGTCGGCATTGCCTGTGCCATCGTTGGCATCGTCGTCGGCACGCTGACGCTGACCGGCATCGCTTCGACCTTCATCGGCTGGATCATCTCAATCGGCGAGAACAATCTGTTCCTGTCGCTGGTGCTGACCATGGTCACCTGCCTGGTGCTCGGCATGGGCATCCCGACCATTCCCAACTACATCATCACTTCGTCGCTCGCCGGGCCGGCGCTGCTGTCGCTCGGCGTGCCGCTGCTGGTCAGCCACATGTTCGTCTTCTATTTCGGCATCATGGCCGACCTGACGCCGCCGGTGGCGCTGGCGGCGTTTGCCGCCGCCCCGATGGCTAGGGAAAGCGGCCTCAAGATCGGCATCCAGGCGACCAAGCTCGCCATTGCCGGCTTCGTCGTGCCGTTCATGGCGGTCTATACGCCGGCGCTGATGCTGCAGGACGCCGGGCCGATCGCCGCCCAGTTCGGCTATCCCGTCGAGGTCGCCTACATCGTCGCCAAGGCGTGCATGGGGATCGTGCTGTGGGGTGCTGCCGCGGTCGGCTTCCTCATCAGGCGCATGGCGTGGTGGGAGCGGCTGCTGGCCTTCGCCGCCGGCGTGCTCTTGGTCGCGGCGGTGCCACTCACTGACGAGGCCGGCTGGGCGCTGTCGCTTGCTTGGATCGGCTGGCACTGGTGGCGGGCGCAGCAAGCATCGATCTCCGCATGAGCCTGTGCATCCTGGCCGCCGGCAAGACGGTGACGCTCTCGGTTGCCGCCTTCACGCTGTCCTGGACGCATTCGGTGGAACGGACGCGCTGGGCAGAGGACTGGAAGGTGACGCCTTCCGGCCTGCAGGTGGTCGAGGCGCGGATCAAGGGCTCGGGCGCGGGCATGGAGCCGCCGGAAGGCGCGGTGCTGCGCGACGGCTGGTGGATCTATGCGCCTGATGTAGGCCCACAGCGACGCCTCGTGCTTGCCGCCTCCGGCGAGACCGGCGACGGCTGGATGCTGTGCACGGTTCAAGGCTGCCGTGAACTCGGCAAGGTGGCTGGTGCCTCCATTGTGCTGGAACCATGCGGGTCGGACGGCACGAGCCAGCCCGATAGCGCACGATCAGGCCGGTGAGCGGATGGGAAATCTCGACATGGAAGTGGAAGCGGCCGTTTTCGACGGCCTCGTGAAATCTCCTGCCGACCTGACCCCCTAGCCAATCATTCGTCCCCGCAGCTCGGGTGCGGGTATCTCGCAACTGTCCTTCCTGCCGAACAGGGTGTAGCGATTCCTGGCGATGCAATCGTAGAGCCAGTTTCGCAGCGGGCGCGGCAGCAACAGCAAAGCGTTCATCGCCCGCCAGGGCCAGCCGAGTTCCGACATGACGGCAACGAAGCTGTCGAGCCGCGTGAAGGCGATGCCGTCGATCAGGACCAGATTGGTTTCGTAGGAGTCCGTGCGCAGCCCGTGCTTCCTGAACAGCGCTTCGCCAAACGGCGACTGCGCGGTGGCGAAGCGGAAACGGCTTTGGCGGTCGAGCCTGACCACCATGCGCACGAAGCCGGAGCACAGCACGCAGACGCCATCGAAGACGATCAGCGGATGGCGTGCATCGAAGGATGTTTTGGAGGGACTGCTTGACTTGGGAAGGTCGGTCACGCAGGCCTCGGCTGCTTGTGCCCTATGACACTAAGCCAGCCGGAGGCGGCATCAAAGCCGTGGCGATGTCGCACGCCGCCTGTCGGCGAGAGCGGGACGCTCGGCGCGATAGGTGGTGGCGCGGGTTGAGGCGGCGGGCCTGCAGATCCGGCTGTCGTGGCGGCTCTCGAAAGTCATGATCAGTGCGCGCCCAGCGAGTTGCCGCGACGGGCGCAGGCCGGGCCGGGGCCGCGCATGTAATAGCGCTCGGGCCGATAGGTCGGCGCGACGAATTCGCGAATGACGGCGGCATAGCCGATGAGGTGCGCGAGGAAGTTCATTTACCTGGTCCCTGTCCCGTTTTCGGATGTCCCTTCCGAATTGCGGTCATCATAGCGTCGAGGGGTGAATAGTCGGTGAACGTGATGTTAATATCTGGTCGAGAAGGCCTTGCTTCGTGGCTGGAATGCGGCTGATTCGGGGTCTTTCCGTGCAGTTGGTCGGCATTCCGACCAATGTGACTTTTGCATCACATATGTTTCGTTCGAATGCCGCCTGCGCGCGATTCTGTTTCAGCTTTTGCCGCGCCTGGGAAATTTCCGTGCTGGCGCGACCATCCCGGAAAGCGGCCTTCGCGTCGTCGACGTCGCGCATGGCGGAACTGGAGCGGCCTCTGCCCGTTCATCTTCATCCGGGTTCTGGAAGGGAAGATATCATGGCGCCGCGCCCGGCCGGGAAAGGCCATCCGAGGCTGTCGCTGGGCCCACGGCGAAGGCGGCCCCCAAGCCTTCGTTCGACCTGATGAAGAAGAGCCTGCCGTCGGATGCCGGGCCTGCGAAGGCCGGCGCGCCAAGTCAGCCTGAGGACATCAAGAGATGGCCAGCCTCGAACAGTATCATTCCAAGCGCGATTTCAAGAAGACGGCTGAACCGGCCGGCAAGGTTTCTCGCGACAAGAAGTCCAAGGCTGGCGGTATCTTCGTCATCCACAAGCACGCAGCGACAAGGCTGCATTACGACCTTCGCCTCGAACATGCCGGCGTGCTGTGGAGCTGGGCGGTGACGCGCGGCCCGAGCCTCGACCCGCATGAGAAGCGGCTGGCCGTGCATGTCGAGGATCATCCGATCGACTACGCACCGTTCGAAGGCACAATACCCAAGGGCGAATATGGCGGCGGTTCGGTCATCGTCTGGGACGAGGGCACCTGGGTCCCCGAGATCGACCCGGCCAAGGCGATGAAGAAGGGCCACATCAGCTTCGAGCTCAAGGGACACAAACTGCACGGTCTTTGGCATCTGGTGCGGCTGAAGCCACGCGCGGGAGAAAAACACGACAACTGGCTGTTGATCAAATCGGACGATGCCGCGGCCCGCCCCGGCGAGGATATTCTCAAGGAGGCACCGGAATCGGTGAAGTCGGGCCTGATGATCGAAGAAGTCGGCGAAGGCAAGACCGCCAAAGGCCAGGAGCCAAAGGTCTGGCATTCAAACAAGCTGGTCGTCGGCAAGGCGAAGGCCGGGGGCAAGAAACTCGACTTCGTCGAGCCGCAGCTGGCCACGCTGGAGCGGGATGCGCCGCCGGGCAAGGACTGGCTGCACGAAGTCAAGTTCGATGGTTATCGCATGCAGGCGCAGATCGCCGGCACCGATGTGCGGCTGCTGACCCGCACCGGTCTCGACTGGACCGCAAAGTTCGGCGACGAGATCATCGCTGAACTCGCCGGACTGAAATGCAGCGACGCCATCATCGACGGCGAGATCGTCGTGCTGGCCGACAGCGGTGTTTCGTCCTTTGCGCTGCTGCAAGCCGATCTCTCAGCCAGGCGGACGGATCGCTTCCTCTACTATGTCTTCGACACGATGCGCCTTGACGGCAAAGACCTGCGCGCCGAACCATTGGTCGAACGCAAGCAGGCCCTGCGGGACCTGCTCGGCAAGCAGCCGGAGTATGCAGCAGTTCGTTTCAGCGACCATTTCGCCGAACCCGGCAACATCATGCTGGAGCATGTCTGCCGCATGGGGCTCGAAGGCGTCGTCTCCAAGCGTGCCGATGCGCCCTATCGCAGTGGACGCGGCCCCACCTGGGTGAAGTCGAAATGCACGGCGCGGCAGGAATTCGTCATCGGAGGGTATTTGCCGTCGGACAAGACCGGACGCGGACTGCGCTCGATCCTCGTCGGCTTCCACGAGGGCGGCAAACTGCATTATGCCGGACGCGTCGGCACCGGCTTTTCCGGCAAGGGCGCCAATGAGCTAAAGGCAAAGCTGGACCGGCTGAAGGCGACTGCCTCACCCTTCTCCGCCGCCGTGCCGAAGGGCAAGGGACTGGTGTGGGTCAAGCCGGAACTTGTCGGCGAAGTGGAGTTTCGCAGCTGGACGTCCGACCGTATAATACGCCATGCCTCGTTCCAGGGACTGCGCGAGGACAAGCCGGCGGAGGAAGTCGTGCAAGAAAAGCCGAAGGCGTCGACAGGCGAGGCATCGACAGGCAAGGGCGCGGCAAAGGCTAGGTCTGCGGCCGGCAGCGCGGCCAAACCCTCCGGGTCGATGACGACCACGATCAAACTCTCGCATCCCGACAAGCTGCTGTGGCCCGACGAAAAAATATCCAAGCAAGCGCTGCTCGACCACTATGCGCAGGTGTGGCCGCGCATGCAGCAGTTCGTCGTCAACCGGCCGCTCAGCCTGGTGCGCGCACCGGACGGCGTCGGCGGGCAACGCTTCTTCCAGAAACATGCTTCGGCCGGCATGAGCGACAAGATCGCCCGCATGAAGGACCCGACCGACGGCGAGGAGATCCTGTTCATCCGGGATTTCGACGGCGTTGCGGCACTGGTCCAGTACGGCGTGGTCGAGATCCACATCTGGGGCTGCACAATCGACAAGCTTGAACAGCCGGACCAGATCATCTTCGATCTCGATCCCGATGAAGGCGTCGACGTGAAGGCGGTGCGCGCCGCGGCGCTCGATATCAGGGGCAAGCTCGACGAGCTGTCGCTGCCGAATTTCGTCAAGACCTCCGGCGGCAAGGGCTTTCATGTGCTGGTACCGCTGAAACCCTCGGCGGATTGGGAGGCGGTTAAGCCCTTCGCCCATGATTTTGCCCGTGCGCTCGAACAGGCTGCCCCCGACCGTTACACGGCGACGCTGTCGAAAAAGGCGCGCACAGGAAAGATCTTCGTCGACTATCTTCGTAACGGCAGGGGATCGACGACAGTCGCGCCCTATTCGTCGCGCGCCAAGAAGAACGCCACTGTGTCGATGCCGGTGACCTGGGCCGAGATCGAGGCCGGACTGGCGCCGAACGCCTTTCCGATCGGCGACAAGACGACGCTGAAGCAGCTGGCGCAGGCCGATCCGTGGGCGGACTTTTTCGGGCGGGGGACGGTGCTCAAGCGGGGGTGATTGGAGGCGGGAGACATCTTCGGATGCAACGCCAGCCGAATTGCGGATGTAGCGATCCTTCACACCTCCCTCTGTCCTGCCGGACATCTCCCCCGCAAGGGGGGAGATCGGCGGCTTCAAGGTGTCGCCCAACCATACAATTTTGGAGATTGGCGAAGGCGGTGGAGCGAATAATCTCCCTCCTTGCGGGGGAGATGGCCGGCAGGCCAGAGGGGGGTGCTGTCCCGCCAACATCGCGAAACCGGCACCGCCACAGTCACGTCAAAAACACCCTCTCGAAAGCCTGCTTGCCTGGCGGTGAGAAAATGACCGCGCGGCTGTCCTTTTCGCGGCGTGCCCATTTCTCCAAAAGTATCTTGTCGAGAATGGCGGCACCCAGCGTGCCGGCGAGGTGCGAGCGCCGCACGCTCCAGTCGAGGCAGGCGCGGCACACCGGCCTGCGCGGCTTGGTGTAGACATCGATGCCGATGGCGGCGAAATGCGACGCGGCCGCCGGCCCAAGCCTGATCTCCTTGTCGTCGCGCAGAAGAATTTTTCTGGCGACAAGACGGTCGAGCATCGCCACCGCCCGCTCGCCGGCGAGGTGATCGTAGCAGACGCGTGCCACGCGCATGGCGCCGTCGCGGGGACCCGGCCGCACACGCTTCGGCCCAACCGCCTCCGCGACACCGGTGATTGCTTCGATCATGCCCGCGACCTGCGGTCCGGCGAGGCCGTAATAGCGATGCCTGCCCTGGCTCGCCACCGTGAGCAGCCCGCCTTCCATCAGTTTGCCCAGATGCGAACTGGCGGTCGGCAGGGACACACCGGCCTCGAGCGCCAATTCGCTCGCCGTCAGCGCGGTGCCGCCCATCAGGGCATTCAGCATATTTGCCCGCGCCGGGTCGCCGACCAGGCCGGCGATGCGGGCGATGTCGGGTCCTTCACGCATAGTTCGTTCCTCATCGAAGCGTTCCTGTCAGATAACCACTACCCTCCGACCAGATCAAGGAGACGACGATGTCTTGGCCTGACACCACAGGACCTGCGCCACGGCGCGAAATCCTTTTGGCGGGCATGACCGCCTACCACTGCTAGCAGATCAAGCGGGACGACGTTTCGACGCCGCTCGAACTATCGAAACCCAAGGAGACCACAATGACCATCACCTGCTTCATCCGCTACGAGATCGACCCGTTCGGCAAGCCGGCCTTCGAGGAGTACGCGCGCAACTGGGGCCAGGCCATTCCGCGCTGCGGCGCCGATTTGATCGGCTACTTCGCGCCGTATGAGGGCTCGGCCACGACCGCCTACGCCGCCTACAACATCGACAGCCTGGCAGCCTACGAAGCCTATCGCGCCCGACTTGCCGCCGATCCCGCCGGCAAGGCAAACTACGAGTTCGCCAAGCGCGAAAGATTCATTGTGAAGGAGGATCGCATGTTCCTGAAACTGGCGTCAGGCCCGCACGCGAAACTGGTGCTGCCGTGATTGCCGTCATCTTCGAGGTCGAGCCGGCGGCGGGCAGGCGCGATGCGTATCTGAGCATCGCCGCCGACTTGCGGCCGCTGCTCGATGGCATCGACGGCTTTCTTTCCATCGAGCGCTTCCAGAGTCTGGTCGACCCGAACCGTATCCTATCGCTGTCCTTTTGGCGCGACGAGGAGGCGGTCAAGGCCTGGCGCAACACCGACGAACACCGGCAGGCGCAGAAGGCCGGCCGCGGCGGCATCTTTGCCGGCTACCGTCTGCGTATCGCGCATGTGGTGCGCGACTATGGGCTGACGGATCGGGACGAGGCGCCGGCAGACAGTCGGGCGGTGAATGGGTGAGGGTTCTATCTTGGCCCCTGAGGGAGAAGGGAGAACCGCGCTCAAGCATTCCCGATCAGCACACCCGCCGCAAACACCAGGGCGCCGCCCAGCACCACCTGGAAGGCGGCACGTAGGAAGGGCGTCTGCATGTAGCGGTTCTGGACGAAGGCAATCGCCCACAGTTCGAAGAACACCACGACCGCCGCGACGCCTGTCGCCGTCCAGAAATGCGGGATGAGATAGGGCAATGCGTGGCCAAGGCCACCCGCCGATGTCATGACGCCGGTGGTGATGCCGCGTTTTATCGGCGAACCACGGCCTGATAGCTTGCCGTCGTCGGAAGCCACTTCGGTGAAGCCCATCGAGATGCCGGCGCCGATCGAGGCGGCAAGGCCGACCAGAAAGGTCTGCCAGGTGTCATGCGTGGCGAAAGCGGCGGCGAAGATCGGCGCCAGCGTCGACACCGACCCGTCCATCAGCCCGGCAAGCCCCGGCTGCACATAGGTGAGGATGAACTGGCGCTGCTCGGCGGCGGCTTCTTCGTCCTTCACTTCGCCCGGTACGTGCTTTTGCTCCAGACGCTGCGCCAGCGTTTCGTGCCCCTGCTCGGCAATCGCCAGATCGCCGAGCAGCTTTCTGGTCGAGGCGTCGGTGGTGCGCTTGGCCGCCTCGACATAGAACAGATAGGCCTGCCGCTCCATCGCCTCGGCCTGGCTGCGCACGTGCTCGATGCCAAGGGGCCTCACGAGCCAGTCGGGCTTGCGCTCGTAATAGCCTTTCACATGCTCGCGCCGGATCAGCGGAATGCGCTCGCCGAACCGCTCGCGGAAAAGCTCGATCAGCGCGTCGCGATGGCCATCCTCCTCCTCGGCCATCTCCTCGAACACTTTGGCCGATTGCGGGAAGGTTTCAGCCAGTCCGTCGGCGTAGGCGCGGTAGATGCGTCCGTCATCCTCCTCGGACGAAATGGCCAGCGCCAGGATTTCCTGTTCGGTGAGCGATTCGAAGGGACGGCGGCCGAAGCCGAAGACGCGGGAAAGCATGAGGAATTCACCCTAGTTTAGAATGGTTCTAAACTATGGTCTGTGATGCCTTCGGTCAATTGCGCGCGGTCAAGAATTGTTGAAACCCCGCACGAGGCAAGGCCTTCATTATCAGTGAATGTTCACCTATATAGTCGGGCCAAGCCAAGAACGAGGAATCCGCAGATGACGGCAAAACAGCGTCCGCACCCTTATGATCCCAAGCCCGTTCTCGATCTCATCGCCAGCATCGAAACCGATCTGCAGCGCCTGAAAGGGCTGATCGAGCAGCAGGTCGAGAAATTCGATCCCGCCAACCCGCACAACAAGGCGCCGGACGGCAAACTGACCGAGGAAGGCGTCGAGTGCTGCTACCGCATGTTCGACGAAGGCAAGTCGCGTTATTCAGTCGCCCAGCAGATGAAGATTTCATTCGCCGCTGCCACGCACCGGTTCAACAACTGGCGCAAGCTGGGCGGGAGCAAGCGGCAGCGGACGCTGTTGGGGTGAGAGCCCGGTTCGCCGCAGGCGAATTGAAAGGTCCGGTGGACCTTTCAAAGGGCTCGAACCGGGGAGCTGCCGTAGGCAGCGGGCCCCCGGCTGAGCGCTCGACCGCCAGATGTCGGCGGGACAGCGCCGTGACGTTGGCGGTCGCCCCGCCAAACTTTGTAACGGTCACATTTTTTCATTGGTGCGCCACATCTGTTTGCGCGCATCATGCGAGGACATCGTCTCTTCCACTGGACCTCGCATGACCACCATGACCTCTCCCGGCATCGCCGACATCCATGCCGCCGCCGCGCTTCTCTCCGGTCTGATCGTCGAAACGCCCTTGATCGAATCGCAGGAGCTGAACAAGCGCTTCGGCGCGCGCATCCTGTTCAAGCCGGAGACGCTGCAGCGCACCGGCTCGTTCAAGTTCCGCGGCGCCTACAACAAGCTGTCGTCGCTCAGCGAAGAGGAACGCAGCCGGGGTGTCGTCGCCTTCTCGTCGGGCAACCACGCGCAGGGCGTCGCGGCGGCGGCGGCAATGTTCGGCGTCAAGGCCGTCATCGCCATGCCGGTCGATGCACCGACGATCAAGATCGCCAATGTCCGCAAGATGGGGGCGGAGGTGGTACCATTCGACCGCTTTCGCGACGACCGCATGACCGTGATCCGCCCTTATCTCGAAAAGGGCATGGCGCTGGTGCCGCCCTTCGACGACCCGGCCATCATTGCCGGCCAGGGCACGATCGGCCTCGAATTGATGCGTCAGGCAAAAGCGCTTGGCGTCAGCCTCGACGCGGTTGTCGTACCCTGCGGCGGGGGCGGCCTGTCGAGCGGCATTTCCGTTGCCGTCAAGGACGCCTCGCCCGGCACCGCGGTGTGGGCGGTGGAGCCCGAGCACTTTGATGACACCCGCCGCTCGCTGGCCGCCGGCACCAGGGTTTCGAACGAGCCCGGCCACGCCTCGATCTGCGACGCGATCCTGACCGCCGAGCCCGGCCTGATCACCTTCGAGATCAACCGCAGGAATCTCACTGGTGCCATCGCCGTATCCGACGAGGCGACGGCACAGGCGATGCGTGACGCCATGGCCTATCTCAAGCTGGTGGTCGAGCCCGGCGGCTGCGTAGCGCTGGCGGCCCTGTCATCAGGCGAGATCGACCTGTCGGGCAAATGCGTTGCCGTGGTGCTGTCGGGCGGCAATGTCGATTTCGGAACGTATGCCGGGATCATGGCGGCATAGCTGGCTGCCGAAGGATTGCACCGGCGCAGAATGGTGGCTGCAGCGATCCTTCACACCCCCCTCTGCCCTGCCGGGCATCTCCCCCGCAAGGGGGGAGATCGCAGCTTCGAGGTGCCGCTCATCTCTGCAATGCCGGAGGTTGGCGAAAGCGGTTGGAGTGCGTAATCTCCCTCCTTGCGGGGGAGATGGCCGGCAGGCCAGAGGGGGGTGCTGTCCCGCCGGCTTCCAAAACCTTCTGCACCGCAAAGGCGCCCTGACGCTCAGGGCGGCGTCTAATCCAGCGTTCGCCTGAACCGCACCAGTGCTACGCCGGCAAACAATGCCACGAACATCACCAGCCAGCCGATCTCCGTTGCGACCGCCGGCAGTTCGGCTTCCTTCAGCATCACCGCGCGGATGATGCGCAGGAAATGCGTCAGCGGCAGTATCTCGCCGAATACCTGCGCCCAGCCCGGCATGCCGCGATAGGGAAACATGAAGCCGGACAGCATGATCGACGGCAGGAAGAAGAAGAAGGTGAGCTGCAGCGCCTGCATCTGCGTACGGGCGATGGTCGAGATCGTATAGCCGAGCAGCACCAGCGCCAGCACGAAGATCAGCACGGCGCTGAGCAGCA
Organism: Mesorhizobium sp. M0830; assembly: GCF_040319965.1. Classification (NCBI taxonomy): domain Bacteria; kingdom Pseudomonadati; phylum Pseudomonadota; class Alphaproteobacteria; order Hyphomicrobiales; family Phyllobacteriaceae; genus Mesorhizobium; species Mesorhizobium sp. M0830. The sequence continues at coordinate 24,263 of NZ_JAMYOR010000034.1, forward strand.
GCGATATCGAGCCGGTGAACGGAATGGCGAACAGAAGCTTCGCCGCCGCCAGCACAACCACCACCTGAACGGCGCCGACCGCCAGATAGGGCAGTACCTTGCCCAACATGATCTCGAGCGGGCTCGACGGCATCGCCAGAAGGTTCTCCATCGTGCCACGCTCCGTCTCGCGCGTCAGCGCGATCGAGGTCATCATCACCATCGTCATCTGCAGGATAACGCCAAGCAGGCCGGGCACGATGTTGTATTGCGAGATGCCTTCGGGATTGTAGCGCCGGTGCACCACCACTTGGAGCTGGCCAAGCGCTGCCTCGGCGGCCGCCTCCTGCATGCCGCGCGCCCGAAGCAGAGCCTGGCTGGCGACGGTGCCGAGCGTCGAGATGGCGCCGCTGGCTACGGCCGGATCGGTGGCGTCGGCCTCTATCAGGATCTGCGGGCTGTCGCCGCGCTCGACCCGCCGGGCGAAGTCGGCGGGTATGGTGACGACGAAGGCGACATCGCCGCGCGACATCAGGAATTCCGCATCGGCAGCACTTTGCGAGACGTGGTCGAAACGGTAGTAGCCGGTGGTCTGCAGCGCCGAGACCATGGCCCGCGTGTAGGGGTCGCTGCTCGTCGCCACGAGTGCCGCCGGCAGGCTTTTCGGATCATTGTTGATGGCGTAGCCGAACAGCACCAGTTGCATCAGCGGCACGCCGAGCATCATGGCAAAGGTGATGCGGTCGCGCCGCATCTGGATGAATTCCTTGATCAGCAGGGCGCCAAGCCGGGCCACGGAAAAGACGTTGTTCATGCCATGTTGTCCTTCGAGCCGGACATGAACTGGATGAAGACATCCTCGAGGCTGGTTTCACCAGCCGAAACTTTCACGTCCTTGTGCTCTCTTTCGACATCGGCAAGTGCCGCCTCAAGCTTCTTCTTGTCGGAGCCGACGACATGCAGTGTCGCGCCGAACGGCGCCACCTGGTCGACACCCGGGCGGCCTTCTAGCGCTTCGGCCACCTGGTCGAGCCGCGGACCCTGCAGGACGAATGTGGTCAGTCCGGCATTCCTGACCACGTCGGCGACGGTGCCGGTGGCCAGCATCTTGCCGTAGGAGATGTAGCTGATGCGGTGGCAGCGCTCGGCCTCGTCCATATAGTGAGTGGAGACCAGCACGGTCAGCCCGCCGGCGGCGAGCCGGTGGATCTCGTCCCAGAACTCGCGCCGGGCTTTCGGATCGACGCCAGCCGTCGGCTCGTCGAGCAGCAGCAACTTCGGCTGGTGCATGATGCAGGCGGCGAGCGCCAGACGCTGCTTCCAGCCGCCGGACAACGTGCCTGCCAGTTGGTTGCGGCGCGTCGCCAGGCCGAGGTCTTCAAGCGTCCTGGCGACATGTTCCTCGACTGGCTTCAGCCTGTAGAGCCGCGCCACGAATTCGAGATTCTCGCCGATCGTCAGGTCCTCGTAGAACGAGAATTTCTGCGTCATGTAGCCGACTTCGCGCTTGATGCGCAGGCTGTCGGTGCGGATGTTGAAGCCCAGCACCGTGCCTTCGCCTTCGTCAGGCGTCAGCAGGCCGCACATGATGCGGATGGTGGTGGTCTTGCCCGAACCATTAGGCCCGAGAAAGCCGACGATCTCGCCTTCGGCGACTGTCATCGTGACATGGTCGACGACGGTCTTGCCGCTAAAACGCTTGACCAGCCCACGGACGTCGATTGCGTTCATTTTGCGCCATCCGCCAGGTCGACATCGACGATCTGGCCCGGCTGCAGCAGGCCGGCATCGCCCTCCGGCCGCGCCTCGACGAGGTAGACCAGCTTCTGCCGGTTCTCCAAGGAGTAGATCACCGGCGGGGTGAATTCGGGATCGGGCGAGACGTAGCTGACGCGTGCCTTTACATCCGGGCCGCAGCCGTCGCAACGGACGCTGAGCAAGGTACCGACCTTGATCGAGGCGAAGGCGCTCTCCGGGATGTAGACGCTGAGCTTCACCGCGCCGTCGGGCAGGATAGAAATGACTGGCGCGGTCGGACCGGCTGTGTCGCCGGGATTGCGGATGACATCGTTGACACGGCCTGGCGAAGGCGCTGCCAGCACCCGCTTCGACAGTCGCCACTCAGCCTGCTCCAAGGTCGCCTGCGCCTGCTTGACCTGGTTGTCGGCGGCCTTGATCGTCTCCGGCCGTGCCGGCAGGCCGCCGACAGCGAGATTGGCACTGGCCTGGCCGACCTGCGCATTGGCCGTCTCCAGCGTCGCCGACGCGGTGTCGAAATCGGCCTGCGTGCCGGCGCCGCGCTTGAACAGATCGGCGGCGCGGTCGTATTTGCGCTTGGCATCAGCGGCCTGGGCGCTGGCCATGTCGAGCTGAGCCTTGAGCACCGCGATCTCTTCCGGCCGCTTGCCGATCTGCAGGTCGGCCAGTTGCGCCTGCGCCTGGGCAAGCCCGGCCTTTGCCTGTGCCACCGCTATCTTCATATCGGCACTTTCCAGCGTCACCACGATCGTGCCGGGCACCACTCGGTCGCCGCGTTTCACAGTGACCGTCTCGACCTGCGCCACCTCGATCGGCGCCAGCAGCACATAGTCACCCTCGACATAGCCGACGGCCAGCGGGGGAGCCGGGGCACAGGCACCGAAAAGCTGCGCGGCGAGCGGCAGCGAACACAGAAAGCTCATGGTCTTTGCCCCTTCATCCTTGCCTCTTCCGGGCAGCCAGTATGGCCTTGAGATTGCCCGATGTGACCGCCACCACCTTGGCGGCCTCGGCGGCGCCGATGTCGTTCCAGCCCATGCGGCGCATCACCGCCTCGCGGCCGATGCGGAAATAGATGACCTGGCCGATCAGCGTGAACACGGTGAGTCTCGTGGCCTCGCTTTCGGCCGGCTCGCCGGTCGCCTGTTCCCAGAGCTGGCACATCCGGCGGTGCGTCGGCTCGAAGACGCCATCATAGATGCGGTCGAGGGCTGCCGTCGGATGCGAAAGCTCGCGCAGCACGAACTGCACGATCTCGCCGGCCTGCGGACTGGCCACGACAAAGCCGACCATCCGCTCAAGCGCAGCGAAGAGTTGGGCCTGCGCCGCCTCCGCTCCGCCCGGCATGGGCGCCTGCGCATTGCCGAGTGCCTGGCCGGCGACCGTCTGGATGGTTTCGACAATGAAGTCGGCGGCAGCAGTACGAAGGCCCTCCTTGCCGCCGAAATGGTAGGCGATCGAACCGATATTGGCTTGCGCCTCGGCCGCGATCTCGCGCGTCGAAGTGCCGTCAAAACCCCGCCGCCCGAACAGTTTAAGCGCCGCCTTGACCAGGGCCGCGCGCGTCGTCTCGGCAGGAGATGCTTCGCGGCGCAGGATTTTGGCATCGGGTTGCTTGGTCATGACGACGCACTTTAATCAATCGATTGATTAAAGTCAAACTGCGAACGCCAGTTGTGTACGTCATTGTCTTGCCATGGGCGGCGGCAACCGCTTTAGTGCGCGGCCATGAGCAAGGAAGTCGAACGAAAATTCCTGGTCTCCAGCACCGCATGGCTAGAACTGGCCGAGGCGGAGATCCGCATCCTGCAGTTCTATCTCGCTGCCGGCCCCGGGCGTACGGTGCGCGTGCGCATCAGCGATGGCACTTCCGCCAAGCTGACGCTCAAATTCGGCAGCGAGGCGCGCGAGCGCGACGAGTTCGAATATTCGATCCCGCTGTCGGAGGCGATGGAGATGCTGGATTTCGCCATCGGACGTGTCATCGAGAAGACACGTCACCATGTTAGGCATCGCGGCCATCTCTACGAAGTCGATGTCTTTGGCGGTCCGCTTGCGGGACTTGTGATCGCCGAACTCGAGACACCGGAGGACGTGCCGGACGAAATGCTGCCTGACTGGCTCGGCCGTGAAGTCACCGGTGAGCAGGAATTCTACAACGCGTCGCTCGCCCTCGGGGGGATACCGGAGATCGCCGCATGAGCTTTCGCATCGATCCGCGCCTGCCGCTGACCGGCGAGGTCAGGCGTATCCTTGCCGAGGAAATCGGCAGGGCGCTGCATCACCTTGACGCCGCGCGGAGCCGGCCGGAACAGGCACTGCACAAATGTCGCAAGCGGTTGAAGAGCGCGCGTGCCTTGTTGCGTCTCGTCCGTTCCGGTGACGAAACATTCTGCGAGACTGAAAACCAATGCTATCGCAACGTCGCCGGCCTGCTTGCCGGTCCACGCGAGGCGACTGCGCTGATCGAGACCATCGACCGGCTGGCGGCAAGCTTTCCCAAGGAGAGCGCCGACGATGGGCTGGGTGCGGTGCACGACAGCCTGATCGCGCGTCAGCATGAATTGCACGAAGGCAGCGGGCTCGAAGCGGCGATTGGAGCGGCGACCGCCGCTTGCGAGGACGGCCTCAAGCGGATCGAAAGCCTTGTCTTGCCCGATCAGCCGGAACAGGCCGCGGACGTGCTCGCCGAAGGCGCCCGCATCACCTTGCGCCGTGCCAAGAAGGCGCTGGACAAGGCCGGATCGCGCGGCGAAGCCAATGACTTCCACGATCTGCGCAAGGCGGCCAAGACTCACAGCATGCATCTGTCGCTGCTCGGCAGGCTGTGGCCGGCCCCGATCAAGGCCCGGCGCAAGGCGGTCGACGAACTGGGCGAGCGGCTGGGCGACCTGCATGACGTGCTGGTGATGCGCGCCCTGCTCGAAGCCGATGAGCGTCCGCTCGGACCGCCCGAAGACACGAAGCTTCTGGGCAAGCTTTTGAAGCGGTCGGAGAAGCAACTGAAGAAGAGCTGTCTGGCCGAAGCGGCCGGCCTGTTCGGCGACAGCCCCAAACGTTCGACGCGCAAACTGGCGCGCAAGGCGCGCGACGATCTGGCTCCGCCGCCGGAAGACGCGAGCGCTGCGGCTGGCTGACCGACATGCGGCTGGCGCCCAGCTGTCTGCCTATGCTAATCGCCATAGGACATGACCGAGCCCGTCGACACGCTTCTGGATCGACTTGGCCGCTGGCTTGCCGGCCGGCTGCAGGAAGAATCTTCCGGCTACGAACCCTATACGCCGTCCGATGCCGACACGCTGCGCCGCACGCTTGAGCCCGGCGACATCCTGCTGATCGAGGGCAACCAGAAGATCTCGGCGGCGATCAAGTACCTGACCCAGTCGACCTGGTCGCATGCGGCCTTCTATGTCGGCGACGCGCTGGCCGAACCGGAAGACGGAACGGAGCGGCGGCGGCTGATCGAGGTCACGCTCGGCGAAGGCTGCGTCGCCGTGCCGTTGTCGCGCTACCGCACCTACAACACCCGCATCTGCCGGGCGAGCGGACTGGCGCCGGAGGATCGCGACAGGGTCGTCGCCTTCATGGTCAGCAAGCTCGGCCTGAAATACGACCTCAAGAACATTTTCGACATGCTGCGGTTCTTCTTCCCGACGCCGCCGGTGCCGGTGCGCTGGCGCCGCCGCATGCTGGCCTTCGGCTCCGGCGACCCGACGCGGGCGATCTGCTCGACGCTGATCGCCGAGGCCTATGGCCAGATCCGCTATCCGATCCTGCCCGAGATCACCCGTGCGCCCGGCCGCGCTTCGGCGCAGTCGAATTATTCGCGCAAGGAAATCCTGCACATCCGCCACCACTCGCTCTACACACCGCGCGATTTCGACCTGTCGCCCTATTTCCGCATCGTCAAACCGACGCTGGAATATGGTTTCGACTACCGGCAGATGGTCTGGGACGACAAGGCAAGCACAGACGCCGCAGCCGCAAAGGCTGGCGAAATCGCCTCAGACACGTGACGGCCCCTATGGCGCGGCCTACCGCTATCCAGCCGAGGTGCAGGCGTTTCACATGGCGGCCTTATCACGCCGAAACCGCAATAGCACCCTGGTTTTCGGCTCCGTGTTCGACCCAGACATGGACCGGTTCGTCCCGGCCGCGGATGCTCACCGGTCCATGATCGCGCGCATTCAACTGTGTCGTGGGCGATTCCGCCTTCGCGGCCTCAATCAGTCGTGACCCAAAGCAAATATTCGCCTGAAGCTCACGGCAGAGCGACTGCAAACGGCTGGCGACGTTGACGGTGTCGCCCACCACCGCGAAGGACAGATTGCGCTCGCTGCCGACCGCGCCGATGACCACTGCGCCATATTGTGCACCGATCCGAACGTCCAGCGGCGGGTATCCCCTGGACACCCGCTGTACATTCCAGTCTTCGAGAGCGGCGACCATCGCTTCAGCACACTGGATGGCCCGAGTCGCGTCGTCATGGCTGGCCTGCGGAACCCCGAATGTCGCCATGATGCAATCGCCGATATAGTTGTCGACGGTGCCATGGTGGTCGAAAACGACCTGTTCCATGCGACGGTGGAACTGACGCAGAAGTTCGAACACTGCTTCGGCAGGATGATCCTCGGAATAGTGCGTGAAGCCGACGATGTCGGCGAACAGCACCGCGATATCCTGCCGGCGGACCGGGCCGAAGGGCTCGTCATCGGTGGCGAGCTGGTCGACGACATTGGGCGAAAAATGCCGGGCGAGATTGGCGCGGGCGCGCTCTGCCTTGACATAGTCTTCCGACAGATGTCGGGAACGATAGACGACCAGCGCCATGATCGCGCCGATAATCAGCACAACCAACACGTTGGTCGCCTGCGCAAATGTATCGACGAAATTGGGGTTGAGATAGAGGTTCAGTCGCTCCGTCATCGGCAGCGAATAGAGGTTCGTCGCCGGAATGACGGTTCCCGGATGAGAAATCACCCATCCCACCCCGATCGCCCATGTCAAGGCCGCGAGCGCGCCGAGATAGAGCGCCAATCGTGTCGAAAGGGTCAGCGCGCCAAGGCATACGAAAATCAGCAGGAATTTGAAGCTGCCCTCGCGCAGTTGCATCGCGGCCGGCGCGACCTCCAGGGAAAACGGGTTAGGCGTTACCAGCAGAACGGTCAACAGAATGATGTCCAGCGTACCGACGAGGTAACCGATCCACCATCGCGCCGTGCGACGGCGCGCAAAGAGAAACTGGATCAGGCCGACGAGCTGGAACAGCACGAGGCCCGCCAGCACGAAGAGCAGCGAAGCATCCCAGCGGCTGATCAATGAAAAGAAGCAGGAGATCACCGCGAGCGATGCCGTACGGGCCCAGAACTGCAATGCAGCACCCTGGCGTTCTGCGCGCGCCCGCAAATTTTTCAGGCGCGAATAGCGGCGAAGTTCAAGTGTTGGCGCGGTCGGCATAGGATCACTTCGATTTCACGGGGAGGTGTCACGCATTCGGCAAACCCGCCCTCTACAGTCTGGCAAATCAGTGCGCGAACTCTATCATGAATGTGATTTCATTTTTGAACCGCGGCTGCAAAGAGCAAAAATGTCCGGACAAAAGATCTTCGTGAAAACCGAAGCACGACAGGCGGAGGCTTCGGTTTTCACGAAGATCACCAAAAAACCGCAGCGCCCGGCGTCATTCTCTACATGGATGCGTTCGGCCCGCGGCCGGCGCTGGGCGGCATGGCGGAACGCCTGGCTGCAGAGGGCTATACCGTGTTGGTGCCGGATCTGTTCTATCCCAACGCGCCCTATCCTGCTCGGGATGATTGGCCGTGTCAGGCCGGTAACGGGCGGCGTCCCTTTGCGGGAGCGGCGGGCCGATCGAACGCGCCGGCGTCGCGCGGATGCGGTCCGATTGGCATGATCGCGGGAAATGGCGTTGCACCAAAGGCAAACGTCCATTTGTAGCCGACCAGCCCGTCCTCCGGCGTCGTATGCTGATCGTGATGGGCCAGCAATCTGGCGCGATCGGCCAGATCCTCGGCCTCGCGCCGCACCATCTCCGCCGTCTCCGGACGCATTCGCCTGCTAAAGCTCACGAAGCTCGCTTCGTTATCGATATGGGTGATGGCCCAGCCGATGAAGTTCTTGTTGGTCATTTCGAACAGCGGCCGCAGCGGCCCTTCGAAATTCCACTGGATCGGCGTCTCGACCAGCAATCTCGCCGAAAGACCCCGGCCGAGCGCGATCAGGCCGAGTTCCTCCAGGTCGCGCAGGTAGAGAAACATCGAGGCTTCGCTCAGACCTTGCGAGCGCATGATGCCCTCGGGCGTGAACTTTTCGGACAGCATGACGAAGATGAACAGCAGTGCCGGCCGGCCGGCGAGCCTACGCTCGATCTCCGGCGCGATGTGGTTGACGGGCCCTGGCCCCCTGTTCATCGAGCCGAGCACGTTCTCGAGTTCGACGCCTGCAGCAGCGCAGATCTCCATCAGCCGGTCGAGCTTGCAGTTGCGCTCGTGGAAGATGCGCTTCACCGTCGGCTCGGAAACACCCATGCGTTCGGCGAGCTCGCGATAGGTGACACCCTTCGCCTTCAGTGTCCGCTTCAACGCGTCGAAGATCAGGCCGTTCATGGAATGCACCTCTTGCCTGCAGTTTCGTATCGACTTTCGATACTAGTGGTAATCGGCCTTTCCGGAAAGTATCGAAAATCATAGGTTTCCGTTGTCATCACAGGAGACAGCCATGAACAGCCTCATCCCCACAGCGTTTCTCGCAATCGTCGGTATCGCGGCGGCGCCCGCCGCCGAGGCCGGCGAACTCTGGCGCGCCACCGGTCTCGAACAGCCGGAATCGGCCCTGTTCGATGCCGCCAACAACCGCATCATCGTCTCCAACATCGTTGGCAATCCCGATGAGGCCGACGGCAACGGTTATCTCAGCGTGCTGTCCTTGGACGGCAAAACCGTCACCCAACACTGGACCGACGGCATGGACGCACCCAAGGGCATGACAATATCGGGCGGCAAGCTCTATGTCGCCGACATCACCAAGGTCCGCGTCGTCGATCTCGCCAGCGGCAAACTCGTCGCCAGCGTCGCGGTGCCGAACGCCGTCTTCCTGAACGACATGACATCGGACCGATCAGGCATAGTCTATGTCACCGACATGCTGGCCGACACAATCTACCGCATCGACGGCGACCGGCCGGAACTGTTCGTCAAGGACGCGGCGCTGGCTTCGCCCAACGGCGTCTTCGCCGACGGTAGCAGGCTGATCGTCGCCTCCTGGGGCAAGGGCATCAAGCCCGATTTCAGCACGGCGGAGCCGGGCGGACTGCTGTCGGTCGACATCGCCAGCAAGATGGTTTCGCCCTTGCCGGGCGCTCAAGAATTCGCCGACCTCGATGGCGTCGTCGCTATTCGTGACACCATCTACGCCACCGCCTACATGACCGGCACGCTCTACCGCTATCGTCCCAGCGGCACACCGGAAGCGGTGGCGCATTTCAAGCCCGGCAGCGCCGACATCGGCACCGACGGCGAGTCGATCCTCTATGTGCCGTTGATGAACGAGGGCGAGGTGGCGGCGCTAAAGCTCGACTGAGAGCCAGATCGGCGCCTCAGGGCCGATCTCCGAGACCTTCGCCAACAGCCGTGAGATGGTCGACATTGCCAAGCAGATGTTTGATGTCGCCTTTGGGTTCGTTCAACGACCCCATCTTAGCCGCAACGACGTTGCCCGCGGGTATCCGAAAGCAGAGATTCTACTGCGGCACCGCTTTGCGGCGCAAAGGTCCCATTTGTATTGTAAATGACGGCCCCCTTTTTGGGTTCCGGAGATGGTCGTTCGGGGCACCAGGGCGCTGGCTCCGCCAGGGCGAACAGACGCCGCGCAACGTGCTCGGCCGCGCCAAGGCCTCGCCGCACCTAGGCATACAGTCATCCCGGCGAACATCGGCAAATGCCTCCGTCACGGAACCGAGCCACCATGGGCGAATTTCCGGTAAAAGCGGCCCCCCATCACGCTTGCCTCAAAGGCCAGCTCGATGATCCCTTTGCGGCTTGAGCTGAACACCATGACGACGCCGAGGAAAATGGCGTAGGACGCGACGAGAGAGATCAACAGCGTCACGAAAGTGCCTGGCAGCGATGTCTTCAGGCTGTATTCCAGGCCGCCGGTTATTATCGCCGAGACACAATACGGCCACAGGGTCTCCAGCAGCTGCCTGAAGTCGAGTGGGCCACGCCTTGTCGCCCCCCACCACAGGATCGGGCCCTGGATAGTGCCCACGCCGATGTAGAAGGCGGCGACCCCGCTTATTCCCCACGGCAATCCGCACAAGAAAGAGGCGACAAACAGGGTGGAGCTCAGGGCGCCCCAGTTTCGCATTTCCCTGGTCCGGTCCTGGCTGATGAAAAGCCAGCCGGTGCTGCTGCTGATCGGCGCGAAGATGGCGCCAAAGGCAAGAATGGAAAATACCTGCGAAACCTCCGACCATCGCGGCCCCAGCAACGTGACGATGAGCAGCTGGCTGTTGACGATGGCGAATATCACCGCCGGGTAGGTGGCGAGAATTATCAGTTCCAGCATTCGGAAATAGAAACGGCGGTATGTTTCCGGCTCGTTCAGGGTTCTCGCAAGCGAAGGAAGCGCGACTTTCGCTATTGGCGTGGTGATCTGGCTGAGCGGCAGCAAGAGCAGCTTGTATGCCCGGTCATAGATGCCGAGAGGCATCTCGCCGAGGAAGCGGCCGATCAATATGTTGTCAAAATTCCTGGCGAAAAAGTTCAGGAAATTGAAGGACGTTATGTTGGCGCCAAAATTCAACAGATGGAAGTTCTGCGTTTGCAGAGCAGGCCTGCTCGGAACCCATCCGGCAAAGCACCAGGCCAGCAAAAGTGTGGTCAGCGATACCGCTATCTGGCTGTAGACGAGGGCCCAGTAGCCGGAGCCGTTCCAGGCAAAGAGCAGGCCTGTCACGGACCCGACCAGAAAGCTGAACAACTCGACCAGGGCTATTTTCGAGAAGAGAAGCTGTCGATTGAGCAAGGCCATATGCTGGGCGCAGAGACCGCCAATCACAAAGGTCGCGCTAAGGCCCGTCACGATGGGCACGACCCGGGGCTCTCTGAAAAAAGCACCTGCTGCCGGGGCAAGCGCTATCACCGCCAGGCAGATTGCCGCGCTCAGCCCGACATTGACCCAGAAGACGAAGCTGAGCTGCTCCTGGTTGATTTCATCCCTTTGGACCGTGGCTTGGGTCAGGCCGAAATCCGAAAACAGCGCCGCGAACGCGAACAATGGCGCCGCCATCGCCACGATGCCGAAATCCTCGGGCAGAAGAAGCCGGGCAATGAGGATCTGGTAGCAGAATTGCATCAGAAACTTCAGCGCCTGCGACCCGAAGTTGATGGCCGCCCCATTCACCGAGGCGACCTTGAGTTCGGCCCGTGACATCCGGCTTTCAGAAAATGCAAATCGCTTGACCTGGGCCATTTCAACCAGCTTGAACAGTCGTGATTTTGTTTTTGGCCTTCCGCAGGATCGACGCGGCGATCCGCCAATCCATCATCCCGGCGGTCGCAAGCGGCAACAACCTCCTCTCGGCGATCAGTGCCTGGGTCTTGTACTCGGCCGACAGGCGCTTCATGGCGCGAATGCGCTCCTTGAGGAGGGAAACAAGTCTCGAATTGCCTGACAGCCGTCGATCGAGCAAAAGCGATTGCGACTGATCCACCTGGCCGTCGTAGTTCACCTTCGTCCTGCTCCAGCCGGCGCCTCGATGGGTGTACAAGTAGCCCCGAAAGTCGCTGGCCACGTACTTTGCGCCTTCGAGCAGCGCATCCGTCACAAAAAGAAAGTCCTCGCCGTGACGAGAATTGGAGGGGTAGCGCAGTGATCGATCCGCCAGGAAATTTCGCCTGAAGACCGGTTTGAGCAGACCCCAGTCCGTGTCGACGCCAAAGGGCCTCGCATGCGCCAGGAACGTCTCGATGTCGATCAGCGTCGTATCTTTGGTGAACGCGATGGTCGCGGGACTGGAGGCGTCGCTTGCCGGATCGTAGTACGAGAACTTGTCGGTGACGATATCGGCGTCTTGTGCTGCGGCAATTTCGACAAGCCGCTCCACCCGCCCCGGCGCGTATGCATCATCGGCATCCAGGATTGCGATCCAGTCGCCGCTGGCAGCCTCCAGGCCGGCATTGCGGGCGGCTGAAGGTCCGCCATTCCTGGGCAGGTGAACGACTTTGACGCGGCCGTCCTGCCGCGACATTGCGCCGGCAACCTCCAGGGTTGCGTCGGTCGAGCAATCATCGACGACTATGATCTCGATAACTGCATCCCCCTGCGCCCTTGCGGAATTCACGGCGCGTTCGAGAAACGGAACCGCGTTGTAGGCGGCGATCAAGACCGAAACAGTAGGGCGTGCAAAGGGCGGTTTCTGGGCAGGGATACGAAAATTAGCGTTCATCGGAAACCTCCGGGGAAACGAACCCGGTGGATCCCGCCAATTCCCGGGTTCTTGAGAAAGCCGCACCTCCCTATCAGCCGTCGCTGAGATCAGGATTAGGCCGCGATGAAGCGAAACTGAAATTGAAGCCGAAGCCTCACACTGTGCCGATCAGCAGGGTTGTAACTTCAGGCTTGCGGCAACGTGACCGCGACGTGAAGGCCACCGCCGGGCGAAGGCGTGCTGAGGGCGATGTTCGCGGAAAGACGCTCGACGATGCCCGAGACGATGGCGAGGCCCAGTCCGCTTCCTTCCACCTCGGGCACATTCACGCGATAAAACCGGCGGAATACCGCCTCGCGATGCTGAGGGGCGATGCCTGGGCCGCTGTCGGTGATTGAAAGCGTCCAGGCGCCGGGTTCAGGCGAGATCGAGACCTTGATTTTCCCGCCAGCCGGCGTGTACTTGATCGCATTGTCGATCAGATTGCCTATCAACAGGCGAAGCATGGGTTCGTCCGTTTTGACCTCGGCAGCCTCGTCTCCGTCGAGCGAGACATCATGTCGCTTGAGCGTGATGATCGTGCCGAACTCGGCGATCACCGACGCGGTGACATCATAGAGCCGGACCACTCTCAGCTCGACCGGCTGATGGCTGATGCGCGCCGCCTCCAGCATCTGCTTGACGAGACGGGTGGCCTTGTCGTTGCTGGCCGTCAGGTCGGCGAGGATCGTCTCCCGCTCCGTTTCGCTGTCGGCATGCGCCAGCATCTGCAGCAAAAGCTTTATCCCGGCATGAGGCGTTCGCAGCTGGTGCGCCGCCTGGTCGGCGAAGCGCCTTTCCGCCGTCAGCGACCGGTCGAGCTTGCTGAGCAACTGGTTCACCGACATGCCCAACGGATGCAGGTCGCGCGGCAACGCATCGATCGCGATGACGGAGAGGTCGTCGGGCGAACGGCTGCGGATCTGGCGGACCAGGCCGTGAATGGGTCCCAGGCCGTTGCTGATGCCATACCAAACCAGCAGCCCGATGACCGGCACCAACACCAGCAGCGGAAAGAACAGATTGAGCATGATGTTCGACACCAGCGTGTCGCGAAGGGCTCGCTTTTCGCCGACTTCCACGACGATGCCGGTGTTCGGGATCGGCAGCGAATAGACGAGCCATCGCTCGTTGGCATAATTCAGCTCGGTGAAGCCGGCCCTTTGGACTGGAACGCTCTCGGGGAAGGCGCCGTTGGTAAAGATACGGATCCTGCCGTCCTTCCACAGGCGAAATACGTGCGCGTCGGCATAGTCGTCCGCCTGATCGTTCATGGCGAGCTGGTTGCCCATCGCAAAGTCCATATCCTTGACCTGCCTGGGCGGGTGGTTGCCCGGCTCCTCGATCTGATGTTCCAGCAGCGTCCAGAGCACGTTGGCGTCATTGATCAGCTTGGCGTCGTAGATGTTGTCGATCTCGCGCCTGGCTGAGCGGAAGGCGAGGACCCCGATGACTGCGATGGCGACGAGGATCGTCGGCGTTATCCGCAGAAAGAGCTTCCAGGTAAGGGTCAGGCGCCTCATGGCTCGATCATGTAGCCGACGCCCCGGATGGAGCGGATGAAGTCGGCGCCGAGCTTTCTGCGCAGATTGTAGATGATGACCTCGGTCGTGTTGCTTTCCACCGCGCTGTCGGCGCTGTAGAGCGCGTATTCGATGTCGCTCTTGGTGACGTATTTGCCCGCCCGCTCCATCAGGAGCTTGAGCAGCCGGAATTCCTTGGCGGTCATCGCGATCTGGCCCTCGGCGCCGCGCACTACCATTGCCGCCGGATCCATTTCGATAGGGCCGCTTTTCAGGATGATCTCGGTGCGGCCCTCCCGCCGGCGCATGAGGGCGCGCAACCGTGCCAGCAATTCGTCGAGATCGAACGGCTTCACCAGATAGTCGTCGGCTCCGTTGTCGAGCCCTTCGACCTTCTGCAGGGACGTATCACGGGCGGTAAGCAGAAGAATCGGCACGGCGTTGCGATTCTTCCGCGCCGAGCGCAGGACCTCAATCCCGTTCACCCCAGGCAGGTTGACGTCGAGCACGACCACGTCGAAGGCGAGGTCCTCGAGCCCCGCGATCGCAGCCTCGCCATCCTTCATCCAGTCCACCCCATAGGCATGCTTTTCGAGAGCCTTCTTCAGCGAAGAGCCGAGGATCAAATCGTCCTCAACCAGAAGCAGCCGCATGCGATGCCTTTCCGTTGCGGTGAACCGCCTGAATTCCCGATCCGATTGTGAACCAAGGACGCCATCGCGGCATTTTGCGGGCAAAATCAGGTTACGGGCGGGGCGTCTCGTCACGGTTGCGAGAGCAAGCGAGAGGAGGTCCGGCGATGCGGCCGCGACCGTCAGCTTCGGCCCGCGAAACCCCATGGCCAGAGAAAACGAGGTAAGTACCTGACCATGAGAATGATCACGCACCCACTCTCGACGGCGTCATGCATCACCCGGAGGCTTCGATAATCCGCCATCATCACAGCCTTTGAACGGTCGCCGACCGCGGCAAGAGGCAGGCCCGTGACATGCGTGTTCGCGGGGTGCTCGAAAAAGTGGCCAACCTTCAACCCGCGCGGTTCTACTGATCCGAGAACCTGACGCTTACCCCGTGCTGCCGAAAATAGGCCTGCATCAACTTGCGGCCCGAGCGGTTGTTTTGCGCCAGCTTGGTCGGAACGAACACCGCCTGTTTTGTTCCCTCTCGTGCCAGCGCTGCCTTAAGGCTCGCGATATGTACGTCGAGGTCGGCATTATCCGCCCGGAGCGAGGCATAGATGCGTTCGATCGCTTCGGCCACGGTCAGTTCGCTCACAGGGGTCGTCCTTTGGTTGGTTAGGCGGCGGCGGCTTAGCACAGATTCGCGGCGCCGCCGATACCGATGAGACCGTCAGTGCACAGCGCCCGGGTTTTGCAAGCGACGACGGTGTCGCTCGAAGTGCAAAGATAGATACCAAACCATTGGCGACCGTTGCAGCCTCGCTGGCGCGCTGCTGGTCATCGAGTTCTTAGCGCCCAATCACCAGCAGCCATTTTTCAGGATACTTCCCGAGGATTGCGCGTTAGGGTGTTCCAAACGGGCAGGGGGATAACGCGGTTGGCTATTTTCAAGACCTTCACGACATCGGCATGCTTGCTGTCGGTGGTTTTCCTGCTAACGGGTTGCGGGCATGGGCTGATCAACCGGCTGATCTAGTCTCCGGTCTCCTTGCCGCCGTTCAGGCGCTGCGCGCGCCACCGCTGCCATGCACGGGCAGCGAGCCAGCACAGCATCGCCCAGGCGAAGCCGGCGCACCAGCCGGCCAGCACATCCGACGGCCAGTGCACACCGAGGTAGACGCGGCTGACGCCAACCAGCAGCGTCGTCAACACCGCCAATGACAACACATAGATCTTCGTCGTTCGCCCAGGCAGAAAGCGCGCTGCCAGCGCGCCGAGCGTCAGATACGTCACCGCCGACAGCATGGCGTGGCCGCTCGGAAAAGACAGCGTTGTCTCGTTGGCGAGATGCGAGACGAGTTCAGGGCGGGGCCGGTCGATGCCAGCTTTCAGCAGGCTGGACAGCACCTGACCACCGGCCACCGCCACAAAGACGAAAAGGGCGGTCGCCGGCCTGCGGATAAGCAAGAGATAAAAAATTGCCGCTGCTACGATCAGCACCACGACGCTGCCGCTGCCCAGGCTGGTGATGTCGCGCATCGCCCCCTCCAGGCAGGGCGGACCGATCGGACTGTCGGGCTGGCCTGCCTTGCGGAACGCGAGCAGGATTTCGGTGTCGAAAGCGTGCGGCGTGGCGGCCCGCGCCACCTCGATCAATTCCTCGAGCCCCCACAGGCCGGCGGCGATGACCAGACCGGCCAGAAGCACCGGGAATTCGACACGGTTGAGCAGAGCGTTCGCGGCGTTCTTCATCGGCAATTCGCCCGTTACAATCGGCCTTGTAGATAGGGTCCGAGCGTGATCAGTGCCACGGCTGCGATTGCCAGAATGATGCCGGTGGCCTGCAACGCGTTGACGCGCTCGCCGAAGAAGACCAGCGCGACGGCATTCACTGAAACCAGCTGGATGACTGCCGACAGGCTGAATGACACCGACATGCCGAATTCGCGGATCAGCCGCAGCATGATCAGATTGCCCAAGGAATAGAGCGCCAGCGTCAGCAGGATCTTGCCAAGGCTCGGCGCAAGGCCCCACTGTTTGGCGGCGGTGGCCGCCAGCAGGAAGATGACCGTCGAAAAGCCGAGCTGAAGCAATCCCGAAAGACTCAATGTTTCATCCCCCTCTCGAAGCAGCTCCCGCCGCGTGAGTTCGCGGACGTTGTTTCCGAAGCGTGCCGGGACGTCAAGCGACCTCGACCGAACGTAGGCCTTGGCAACAGCAAGGCGGAAGCCCAATGTATTGAAATCGCCCAGCCTATCGATTGAAGGGCGGTCAGGGGCTCATGATTCGTATTGTTCAAAACTTGGCGCGGCGCTGGAGCGAGCTTTCCCTTGCCCTGCAATTCGTCGTTGCCGGCGGCTTTGGCCTGCTGGCCGTCATGCTGGTGGTGGGAGCCTGGGTGACGGGTCAGATCCGGGATGGCGTCATCCGCAATTCGGCCGCCACGACGGCGCTGTATGTCGACAGCGTGATTGCGCCCCTACTCCCGGACCTGCGCAAGCAGCAGAAGCTCAGCGACTCCGTCAAGCAGGCGCTCGACGAGACGCTTGGCCAGGGCGCGCTCGGCAAGCGCCTCGTATCTTTCAAGCTCTGGAGCCGTGACGGCACAGTTCTCTACGCCAAGGAGACGGCGCTGATCGGCCGCCGCTTCGATCCGAGCGACAATCTGCGTTCCGCCTTCAAAGGCAGTGTCGTCGCAGAATTCAATACGTTCGATGATAGTGAAGGTGAGGAGAAGGCTTCCGGCCTGCCATTGCTGGAGATCTACAATCCCGTGCGCGAGCCGTGGTCCGGCGAGGTGGTGGCGGTCACCGAATTCTATGAGATCGCCGACGACTTCAAAGCCACGCTGGCTTCCGCTTTGTGGTCAAGCTGGCTGATCGTCGCCGGCGCGACGCTGGCGGCCTTCCTGCTCCTGTCGGGCATCGTCCTGCGCGGCAGCCGCACCATCGACGATCAGCGCGGGGCGCTGCGCCGCCAGGTGTCGGAGCTCCAGGGCCTGGTGACGCAGAACAGCGCCTTGCGAGTGCGCGTGCAGCGGGCGTCCCGTCGCGCCACCGCGCTCAACGAAAGGTATTTGCGCCGAATCGGCGCCGATCTGCATGACGGTCCGGCACAACTCGTGGCCCTGGCGGCGCTGCGCATGGATAGTCCGGTGTTTTCCGGCGATGGCCATTCGGGCGAAAGCCGCTCCACCGAGGTCGCGATGATCCGCAAGACACTGGAGGATGCGTTGCGCGAGATACGCGGTATCTGCACCGGCCTCGTCCTGCCGCAGATCGAGACGGCTGCCGCAAACGACATTCTGCGGCTGGCGGTCAACGAACACCAGCTGAGGACGGGAACGTCCGTGACCCTCACGCTGGCCGGACAGTTGCCAGAGCCCGGTGCGTCGGAGAAGATCAGTATCTATCGGTTCGTGCAGGAAGGGCTGAACAACGCCTATCGCCACGCGCGAGGCAAGGATCAGGCGGTGAGTGCCGGAATGAAGGGTGGCAGGCTTTACGTTGAAGTATCGGATGCCGGGCCAGGCTTCGATCCGGCACGGGACGAGGGCCTCGGGCTCGCCGGCCTCAGAGAGCGGGTCGAAAGCATTGGCGGCCAGTTTGAAACCTTGACCGGGCCGCAAGGCACGCGTCTGGTAATCCGTCTATCGGTCGAGGAGCAAGCATGACTGGTGTCATTCGCATCGCCATTGTCGACGATCATCCCCTCTTCCGCGAAGGTGTGACGCGCAGCCTATCGGAGATCGGAGGCTTCGATATGGTTGGCGAGGGTGCCACGGCGCAGGATGCCGAACGCATCGTCTCGACCGTTCGGCCGGACATATTGCTGCTCGATATTTCGATGCCGGGCGGCGGCCTGGCCGCGGTTGCGGGGATCCTCGCCGGCCATCCCGCCCAGAAGATAGTCATGCTGACCGTTTCGGAGGCCAATGCCGATGTGACCATGGCCCTGAATGCAGGGGTGTGCGGCTATGTGCTCAAAGGCATCGGATCGCGCGCGCTTGCCGATATCCTGCGCAGCGTGGCGGCCGGCGAAAGCTATCTTTCGCCGACGCTCTCGGCTCGCCTGCTTTCGGATCTCCAGTCCCAGCATCCGACCAACGGCAATGCGGACCGGCTGCGGCAACTCACGGAACGGCAGACGGAAATTCTGCGGCTGGTGGCGGAGGGGCTAAGCAACAAGGAAGTCGCGTTGCGGCTGGAGCTGCAGGAGAAGACCGTCAAGCATCACATGACCGGGGTGCTGTCGAAACTCAATGTGCGCAACCGCACCGAAGCGGCTTTGATGATGCGTGAGCTGCGCGACCGCAACCAGTCTTAAACCCCCAAACGAGGTCACCTCCGCCGGGGGCGACGGAGGTGACGTGTGAGGCCGGCCGTTGCCTGTTGGTCGGCTTCACAAGGCCTTGAGACGGCCGACGTCGGCTGGTGTGGCCCGGCGGTCGATGATCGTGCGACCGAGCGCATCCTCCATCCTGAAACGACCGTTCTCGAGCTTTTCCGTTATGCCGTCGGGATGCCGGATCGTGATCTTGTTGCCTGTCACGTCGACCTCGTCGCCGGTCGTTGCATTGACATGGCTCGCGCTGTTGCCGTTCTTACCCTTGTTGGCACCCGACTTGCCGGCATTGCCACTGTTGCCATTCCCGCTGCTGCTGCTGCTGTTGCCGCCACTGCTACCGCTATTGCCGCCGCCGCCATTTCCGCCACCGCCGTTTCCACCGCCGCCGCCGTTGCCGCCACCCTTGCCGGCCTGTGCGCTGGCGCCGTAAATCGCGGGTACGGAGCCGTGGAAGGCAATTTGATAGGGAGCGATGGTCAACGCCAGCGCAGCCGCGGATCTAAGCGCAAGCCGGCAACAACGCGTTGTGAGCGATCTGTGCATCCTGATCTCCGTCGATTGAGCCCGGCGCGCCCACCCTCAACGTTGCGGTTGCAACCAACATCGCCGAAAGACGCGGTGCCCGGAAGCGACCTCCGACCGTTGCCGTTGTCACCCAGGACCTTTGCAAGCGCAAGATTGGACTAAAGTCCTAATCGCATGCTATATTAGCTTTGTATGAACGGCGCCGCGATCGCCATCGTCGAGCGGGATACTGGGTTTCCATGATGCCTGACGACGGCAGACGCCGAACATCAAGTCACCTCCGCCGGGGGCGGCGGAGGTGACTGCGAAGCAGGCCGTTGCCTGGGTGGCCTGCCTCACAAAGCCTGAAGACGACTGTAATCGCGCGCCGTCGCTGCACGTTCGACGATCGTTCGGCCGAGCGCATCCTTCATCTCGAAACGGCCGTTCGCGATCTCTTCGGTGGTGCCATCGGGATGCTGTACCTCGATCTTGTTGCGATCCACGTCAACCTTGTCGCCAGTGGCCGCGTTGACGTGATGGCCGGCTCCGCCATCGTTTTGGCTTTTTCCGGTTCCGGAATTGTCGGTGGTGCCATGATCGTTGCTGGCGCCGTCGTCGCCGCCACCAGACCCGGAATTTCCGCTGTTTCCGCTGCCGCTTCCGCCGCTTCCACCAGCGCCACCATCATGTCCGCTATCCTTGGCGTGTGCGGCTGCGGCAATGAGGCCGGGCGCGGAGCCGTTGAAGGCGAGTTGATAGGGGGCGACAGCCAGCGCCAATGCCGATGTTGCTCTCAGAGCCAGCCAACGAAAGCGGGCGGGGGTCGATCCGCGCATCACGGATCCTCCTATACATCAGGCCGATGCCGGCTTTGGCAAGCGGCCGACTATTGCCGGCATAGTGGCCTTGGCATAGGGGGCCCACGACCAATGCCGCGCCGACAGGGACCTTTGCTCGGCCTGAGCAGGACTTTGGTCCCTCGCGTCGCTCGGTTGCGAAAAGGGTCGGCTGGCGGGTCGTGAAATCCGGTGAAAGCGACTGGAGATGTCACGAAAATGTGATCGACCGGCTATAAGGGGTTAAACAGGCAACACGCTCCAGCCATCGCCCAAAGCCAGAGGCAAGTCCTAAATGACCGAAAAACGCTCCCCCGACGCCCGATTCCGCACCAGCCTGCTCGAGGAAAACGACGGCCCCGCAGCCAACCCTACGGACAACCGCACCATGGGCGAGATCATCGCCGCGCGGTTCTCGCGCCGTGGCTTCCTCAAAGGTTCACTGGCCGTCTCGGCCATCGCCGCAACCGTTAGTCCGCTGGCGCTGGTCAGTGCGGACGAGGCCCGGGCCGCAGAAGGCTCCGCCTTCGCGTTCGACGAGTTGGAGGCCGGCATCGACGACAAACACCATGTCGCGCCGGGCTACGATGCCGATGTGTTGTTGCGCTGGGGCGATCCGCTGTTTGCCGATTCGCCGGAGTTCGACCCGACGAAACAGTCGGCGCAGGCTCAGGCGAAACAGTTCGGCTACAACAACGACTATGTCGGCTATCTCCCGATCGACGGTTCGGCCGAACACGGCCTTTTGGTCGTCAACCACGAATACACCAACCCGCATCTGATGTTTCCGGGCGTCGTCAAGATCGTCGACAAGGACGGTAAGAAATCGGCCGAAGTCGCACCGCTCTCGAAGGAGCAGGTCGATGTCGAGATGGCTGCCCACGGCGGCACCATCGTCGAGATACGCAAGGTCTCGGGCAAATGGCAGGTGGTGCGCGACGGCAAGCTCAACCGCCGCATCACCTCCAGCACCGAAATGGCGCTGTCTGGTCCGGTCGCCGGCCACGACCGCGTCAAGACCAACGCCGACCCGTCCGGTACCAAGGTTTTCGGCACATTCAACAACTGCGCCGGCGGCGTCACCCCTTGGGGCACCTATGTGATGGCCGAGGAGAACATCCATGGCTATTTCTCCGGCGACCTGCCGGAGGGCCACAAGGAGGCCGCCAATTACAAGCGCCTTGGCATCCCTGAAGGCGCCTATGAATGGGCCGCCCATTACGATCGTTTCGACCTCGCCAAGGAGCCCAATGAGGCCAACCGCTTCGGCTGGATCGTAGAGGTCGATGTCAACGATCCGACCTCGACGCCGAGGAAGCGCACCGCCATGGGCCGCTTCAAGCACGAGGGCGCCGAATCGATCGTCGCCAAGGACGGTCGCGTTGTCTTCTATCTCGGCGACGACGAGCGCTTCGATTATGTGTACAAATTCGTCACCAAGGCGGCGTTCAATCCCAACGACCATGCCGTCAACAAGGATCTGCTCGACGACGGTACGCTGCATGTCGCCAAGTTCGCCGAGGACGGTTCGGTCGAATGGCTGCCGATCGTCTTCGGGAAGGCGCCGCTGACGACTGAGAACGGCTTCACCAGCCAGGCCGACGTGCTGATCGAGACACGCCGCGCCGCCGACCTGCTCGGCGCCACCAAGATGGACCGCCCCGAGGACATCCAGCCCAATGCCGTCAACGGCAAGGTCTATGTCATGCTGACCAACAATTCGAAGCGCAAGGCCGACCAGGTCAATGCCGCCAATCCGCGCGCCGACAACGCCTTCGGCCACATCATCGAAATATCGGAAGATGGCGGCGATTTCGCCGCCATCAAGGGCAAGTGGGAAGTGCTGCTGAAATGCGGCGATCCCTCCGTCGCCGATGTCGGCGCCACCTTCTCGACGGCGACGACGGCCAATGGCTGGTTCGGCATGCCCGACAATTGCGCGGTCGATTCGGCTGGGCGCCTGTGGGTGGCCACTGACGGCCAGGGCCCGAAAACCACCGGCCGCACAGATGGTCTGTGGGCGGTCGACACCGAAGGCGCGGCGCGGGCGACCTCGAAACTGTTCTTCCGCGTGCCGATCGGCGCCGAAATGTGCGGCCCGCTGTTCGCGCCCGACGACCAGACCGCCTTTGTCGCCGTCCAGCATCCGGGCGACGGCGGCGAGGACTGGGAGCCGTTCGGCCGCCCGTCCTATTACGAGGACCTGTCGACGCGCTGGCCCGACTTCAAACCCGACATGCCGGTACGGCCGGCGGTGGTCGCGATCACCAAACAGGGCGGCGGCAAGATCGCGGTCTGATACTAAAGCGCGTCGCGTCGAAATGGATTCATGCGCCGCGCTTTAGGTCTTTGTTTCCATGCACAATGCCGGAATGGTCGAGGAGGACTTGATGATGGAGGTCGTCGAGTCCCGGCGGCTCGAACCGAAATCAGCGTGAGGCACCGGATGAGGCGCCAGCGGCACCTGCAATCCGTTTGGCGATCGCCTTGGCCAGGATGCCGGCATTGGCGAAACAGCCGCGAATGCTTGGCCGCATGCCGGTGAACCACAGGCCGGGGAATTTCGGATCGGATTGGCCGCCATTGAAGAGAGGAACGCCCTTGCCGTCGAGCACGCCGAGCTTGCCGACCATGGGCTCCAGCCCGGTGCGATAGCCTGTCGCGGCAATGACGATGTCGGGATAGACCAGGCTGCCATTGGCCAGTATGACGCCGTCGCGGGTGAATTCCCGTATGGCCGGCACCACGGTGATCTTGCCCGATTTGATGGCGCTGACGGCGCCGTCGTCGGCGGCGATCGCTGTGTAGTCCGAGGTCAACCGGCTGGCGCCGCCCGAGGGCGCTGGCGGCAGGCCGAATTTGGTCAGGTCGCCGAAGACCAGGCGCTGCGTTGCTGCCATCACCGCATCGGCGATCCGCAACGGCAAGCGCGCCATGAGCGGCGAAAGCCTATGCACGGCGATCTTGCTGATCCGCTTGGGCAGCAAAGCGGGGCCGTTGCGGGCCGACAGCCAGATGGCTGCCGTGGCTATGCCGGTCAGATGATTGAGCGCGTCGAAACCCGAATTGCCGGCGCCTACGACCAGCACTTTTTGGCTCGCATAGCCCTGCGCGTCGCCGAAATCCGCCGAATGGATGATGCGGCCGGCGAAATCCTTCATGCCTTTCCATTCGGGAATGAATGGCAACCTGTCGCGGCCAGTGGCAATGACGACATTGCGCGCAAGGCGCAGTCCGGCGCTGGTCCGCAGCGCCCAATGATCGCCCTTGAAGGTGATCTCTTCGACAGCGACGCCAAACTGCACCGGCAGCTGGTTCTCCCCACTGAAATCATTCATATGGCGGATGACGGCCGTCCTTTGCGGAAAAGCAGGCGTGCCGGGGGGATAGGCAAGGCCGGGCAGCGAAGAGAGATCGCGGTGGGTGTTGAGATGCAACTGCTGGTGCCGCCGGTGCCAGGGCTCGGCCAGCCGGCTTTCCTTTTCCAGGATCGCCGTCGGCACGCCAGCATTCATCAGGGCATGCGCCGCGACCAATCCGGCAACACCGGCGCCGACGACGATTGCCGGCTCGACCGTTATCGGCAGGTCCGCAACCGACCGGATTGTCGTATCAGTCATTCACCCTCGAATCCCCATTCGACCCGTCCTTCCGCATGGCTCGCAGAACACTGTAACCGTTTGACCCCGCGCAGTATCCATACAACAAACTGCTGCCGATTTTCGAGCCATATACGATTTTCGAGCCATCCATTGGGCCGCGGTTGCGCTCTATATGGCATATGCGCGATATCAGCGGTAATCAGGTCGCGGCAATGTGATTGATTCGAGGCCTTGGGGGGCTGGCTGGTCTTTGTCATCCTCACGCGCATGCCCGGAAGGGTTCGATTTTCGAGGTCATGCGCAGAATCAAAGTGTTACAGCACCTTTGCGCGTCTTGAACGCACGGCGCTGTGGCGGCACGCGGAATCTCGGCCATGCCCTCCTTGCGGATCTATTTCGACAAAATCCTCGAGGGCGCCGCGCCCAAGGTGGCGCGGCAGGAGCTGACGCATGTCGAGCGCCTGGCGCTGGTTCGCCGCCATGGCGACTTCTCGCTCGCCTATTCAAGCGCCGTTCAAAACAAGCTTTCCTATTTCGGCGACTCCGACGGCTACATCGCCTTCGGCACCAAGATGAAGCATCATTTCGCACTCGGCGATCCGGTGGCGGCTCCAATGCTGCGGCCCGACTACATCAGACGCTTCGTCGAGACCGGCGGCAGCCCGTGGTTCGTGCAGATCGGCGAGGAGACCGCGCGCGTGCTGGCCGGGCTCGGCTACAAGGTCAATCGGCTCGGCATCGATACCCGCCTCACCCTGCCTGATCATGATTTTTCCGGAAAGCGCAACGAGACCGTGCGCTACTCCGAGCGCTGGCTCTTGAAGAAGGGCTTCTCGTTCGAAGAGGACAAGCGCACGATCCATCTCGACGAGATCGCCCGGCTTTCCGACAACTGGCGCGGCGACCGCATCGTCAAGCGTAGGGAAATGGGCTTTCTCAACCGCCCGTTCGCCGACCATCTGGGCACCGATATGCGCCGTTTCGTCCTGCATGGTCCCAATGGCGAGCTGGTCGCCTTGCTCGACTTCGACCCGTTGTATCGCGACGGCAAGGTCATCGGCTACACCACCGCCTTCAAGCGCAAGCATATCGATGCCTCGCCGCACGCCGAGATCGGCCTGACCAAGTTCGCCGTCGACCGGTTTCGCGAAGAGGGCATATCGGTGGTCACGCTTGGCTTGTCGCCGCTCGTCGACATCGGGCCGAGCGGATTTGCCGAGAGCGATTTCTGGCGCAACACTTTTCAGCGCGCCTACGACTCTGCCTGGGTCAACCGCCGCAGGTTCAACCTGCAAGGCCAGGCGGCGTTCAAGCGCCGCTTCCATGGTGTCGAGGAGCCTGTCTACATCGCCTTCCGCAAGGGGACGCATGTCGAGATGCTGGGGTTGCTGCGGCTGGTCAAGGCGATTTAGACCTGGCTGCGGCACAGGGCACTTTCGCCGCTCAGTTCCTCAGCCGGTAACCGGTCCTGAAGATCCAGGCGACGATCGTTATGCAGATGGCCAGGAAGACGACCGTCATGCCGAGGCTGATGCCGACCGAGACGTCGGACTTGCCGTAAAAGCTCCAGCGGAAGCCGCTGATCAAATAGACGACCGGGTTGAACAGCGTCACCGTGCGCCAGACGCCGGGCAGCATGTTGATCGAATAGAAGCTGCCGCCGAGGAAAGTCAGCGGCGTGATGATCAGCAGCGGAACCAGCTGCAACTGCTCGAAACTCTTGGCCCAGATGCCGATGATGAAGCCGAACAGGCTGAAGGTCACCGCCGTCAGCACCAGGAAGGCGACCATCCAGAACGGGTGCAGGATGGTGAGCGGCACGAACAGCGACGCTGTCGCCAGGATGATAAGGCCGAGGATGATCGACTTCGTCGCGGCACCGCCGACATAGGCGATGACGATCTCCAGATAGGAGACCGGCGCCGACAGCAATTCGTAGATCGAGCCGACGAATTTCGGGAAGTAGATGGCAAAGGAGGCGTTGGAGATCGACTGCGTCAACAGCGACAGCATGATCAGGCCCGGCACGATGAAGGCGCCGTAGCTGATGCCGTCGATCTCGGTGATGCGCGAGCCGATGGCCGAGCCGAAGACGACGAAATACAGCGATGTCGAGATGACCGGCGAGACGATGCTTTGCAGCACGGTGCGGAAGGCACGCGCCATTTCCACACGGTAGATCGCCCATACTGCACGTAGATTCATGGCCGTGGGCAGGTTCATGGCTCTCTTCTCACCAGGTTGACGAAGATCTCCTCGAGCGAACTGTTTTGCGTGTCGATGTCACGGAAATGGATGCCGCCCGCCTCGAGGTCGCGGATGAGCGAGGCGACGCCCGGCCGCTCGGCCTGGTTGTCGTAGGTGTAGGTCAGCTGCCCGCCATCGCCCGACAGCTCCAGCGCGTAGTGCGAGAACGCTTCCGGAATTGCGGGCAGCGGATTGCGCAGTTCAAGCACCAGCCGCTTGCGGCCGAGCTTGCGCATCAGTTCGGCCTTGTTCTCGACGAGGATGATCTCGCCGCGGTTGATGACGCCGACGCGGTCGGCCATCGCCTCGGCTTCCTCGATGTAATGCGTGGTTAGGATGATGGTGACGCCGTCCTCGCGCAGCCGGCGCACCATCGCCCACATGTCCTGGCGCAACTCGACATCGACCCCGGCGGTCGGCTCGTCGAGGAACAGGATCCGCGGCTCATGCGACAGCGCCTTGGCGATCATCAGCCGGCGTTTCATGCCGCCCGACAGGGTGATCGCCTTGGCGTCCTTCTTGTCCCACAGCGACAGGTCGCGCAGCACCTTCTCTACGAAGGCCGCATTGGCCGGCCTGCCGAACAGGCCACGGCTGTAGTTGACCGTCGCCCAGACGCTCTCGAAGGCGTCGATGGTCAGCTCCTGCGGCACCAGCCCTATCAGGCTGCGCGCGGCGCGGTAATCCCTGTTGATGTCGTGACCGTCGACTGTGACGGTGCCCGACGAGCGGTTGACGATGCCGCAAACGATCGAGATCAGGGTTGTCTTGCCGGCGCCGTTGGGCCCAAGCAGCGCAAATATCTCGCCACGCTGGATGTCGAGATTGACCTCCTTGAGCGCGGTGAAACCGGTAGCGTAGGTCTTGGAGACCCCGGAAATAGACAGGATGGAAGACATGGCTGAAAACGGCTGCTTGAAAGAGGTTCCCTGATATAGGCCGAATGTCGTCCCATGCAACTGCAAGTCAATGCCGTTGCTGACAGTTCTCGACAACGATTGCGGGCGTCGAGGCCGGGCACGCCGACGCCATATCGGGGCCCTGCGGCGTTCCGCCCTGCGCGACGCGACGCCGCTTTGACCGGGCACGGCTCGCGCCCTATTCTTCCAGGCATTCGTAGCAGCCGGAGCCCACCATGGACCCGCTCGTCCTGTCGCGCATGCAATTCGGCGCGAATATCTCGTTCCACATCCTGTTTCCGACGATCACCATTGCGCTTGGCTGGGTGCTGCTGTTCTTCAAGCTGCGCTACAATGCGACGAATGATTCCGCTTGGATGCGCGCCTATTTCACATGGGTGAAGGTGTTCGCGCTGTCGTTCGCCATGGGCGTCGTGTCGGGCGTCACCATGAGCTTCCAGTTCGGCACCAACTGGCCGGGCTATATGAAAACGGTCGGCAACATCGCAGGACCGCTGCTGGCGTACGAAATCCTCACCGCTTTCTTTCTCGAAGCGGCCTTCCTCGGCATCATGCTGTTCGGCTTCCGCCGCGTCTCCAACCGCATCCACACGCTGGCGACGGTGCTGGTGGCGGGCGGCACCACCGTCTCGGCCTTCTGGATCATCGCGCTCAATTCCTGGATGCAAACACCGGCCGGCTTCGAGATCCGTGACGGCGTGGCGCATGCCGTCGACTGGTGGGCGATCCTCTTCAATCCATCGATGCCCTACCGGCTGACCCATATGCTGCTCGCCTCCGGGCTGACGGTATCATTCCTGATATCGGGCCTGTCGGCGCTGCGCTATCTCAACGGCGACCGCTCGGAATCGATGTGGAAGGCGCTGCGCACCGGCGTCTTCACCGCGGCAATCCTGATCCCGATCCAGATCTTCGCCGGCGACCAGCATGGGCTGAACACGCTGGAGCACCAGCCGCAGAAGATCGCCGCCATGGAAGCCAACTGGAACACCGGCCCCAACGTGCCGCTGGTCCTTTTTGCGCTCCCCGACGAGGCGGCCCGCGAAAACAAATTCGAGATCGCCATTCCCGACGGCGCCAGCCTGGTGCTGCGGCACTCGACCAGCGGCGTGGTGCCGGGCCTCAACGATTATCCCGGCAACCATCCGCCCGTGTTCCCGGTGTTCTGGGGCTTTCGCATCATGGTCGGAACCGGCATCCTGATGCTCCTCGTCTCGTGGTCGGCGGCTTTCTTCCTCAAGCGTCGGCACAGCCTGCCGAAGCCGCTCGCTTTGCTGATGGTGCCGATGGCGCTGTCGGGCTGGCTGGCGACGCTGGCCGGCTGGTACACCACCGAGATCGGCCGCCAGCCCTGGCTGGTGACCGGCGTGCTGAAAACCGCCGACGCGGTCGGCCCGGTGGCCGGCAGCCATGTCGCCCTGACGCTCGCCATCTACCTTGTCCTCTATGTGCTTTTGCTGATCGCTTTTCTCGGCGTGCTGGTGCACCTGGCGCTGAAGGCGGCGAAGGATGGCGATAACTCGCCGCTGCCGGGCGTGCTCAACGCGCCGATGTCGCAGCCGGCCGCGGGGGAGTGAGGAATGGTCCGCGCAGCGGACGAAAAGCCAACGATTTGGCTTTTCGAATGACGAACGCCCGCAGCCATAGCGAAGGGCAGAAGCCGTAATGAGAAGGACGAGAGATCAATGACCTTCGACTGGCCAACCGCGCTCCCCCTCATCTTCGCCGGCCTGATGGGCCTCGCCATACTGATCTACGTCATTCTCGACGGTTTCGATCTCGGCATCGGCATCCTGTTCGCCGCGGCGCAGGATGCCGAGCAGGACACGATGATCGCCGCCATCGGCCCGTTCTGGGACGCCAACGAAACCTGGCTGGTGCTGGCCGTCGGCCTGCTGCTGGTCGCCTTCCCGCAGGCGCATGGCGTCATCCTGACCGCGCTCTACATTCCTGTGTTCGTGCTTCTGGTCGGGCTGATCCTGCGCGGCGTCGCCTTCGATTTCCGAGCCAAGGTGCCGACCGAGCACAAGCACCGCTGGAACCGTATTTTCTTCCTGGGTTCCATTATCGCTTCACTGGCGCAGGGCTATATGCTGGGCGTCTACGTGCTCGGCCTCGATGTCGGCTTCGGCGGCATGGCGTTCGGCGTGCTGGTGGCTTTCTGCCTGGCCGCGGCCTACGCCGCGATGGGCGCGGCCTGGGTGATCTACAAGACCGAGGGTGAGCTGCAGAGGAAGGCGGTGCGCTGGCTGCGCACGACGCTGGTGCTGACCGCGCTCGGCATGGTCGCCATCTCGCTGGCAACGCCCCTCGCCAGCCCGCGCATCTTCGACAAATGGTTCGTCTGGCCCTCGATGCTCTATCTGTCGCCGCTGCCGATCCTGTCGGCGCTGCTGTTTCTGTGGCTGTGGCGGCAGACATTCCATCTGCCGAAGCCCGACGACCGCCATTCGCTGACGCCGTTCCTGACGCTGGCCGCGATCTTCGCGCTCGGCTTTGCCGGGCTGGCCTGGTCGTTCTATCCGTTCGTGGTGCCGGATCGCCTGACCATCTGGCAAGCGGCCTCGGCGCCGGAAAGCCTGGCCATCATCCTGGCCGGCACCGTGGTCGTGCTGCCGATCATCATCTTCTATTCGTTCTATGCCTACCGCGTGTTCGGCGGCAAGGCGACGGATCTGACATATGATTGAGATGACGGGGGCGCGAGGCGCCCCCCTCTGGCCTGCCGGCCATCTCCCCCTCAAGGGGGGAGATTACGCGTTTAGTCGCCTTCGCCGATCTCTGACGTCGCAAGAATGTGCAGAGCGCCGGAGCCGCCAATCTCCCCCCTTGAGGGGGAGATGCCCGGCAGGGCAGAGGGGGGTGCTTCGCGCCGACGTCTCCTTCGAGAGTTCAATTGCTCGCCGACAGCACCAGCACCGGCTTTTCGCTGTACAGCGCCGGGAACAGCGCCTTCAGGTTCGCCACCTTGGGCAGGTCGTTGTAGACGATGTAGGGATAGGTCGGGTTCAGCGTCAGGAAATCCTGATGATAATTCTCGGCCGGATAGAAGGTCTTGCCGGTTTCCAGCGTGGTGACGATCGGCTCCGGGAAGACCTTGGCCTGGTCGAGCTGGGCGATGTAGCTCTGCGCGATCTTCTTTTGCGCATCGTTTTCGGCAAAGATCGTCGAACGGTACTGCGTGCCGGAGTCCGGTCCCTGGAAGTTCAGCTGGGTCGGGTTGTGGGCGACCGAGAAATAGACCTGCAGCAGCTGGCCATAGGTCACTTTGGACGGATCGTAGGTGATTTCGACGGATTCGGCGTGGCCGGTGCGGCCTGTGCCGACGGTCTCGTAGACGGCGCTGTCCTTGTCGCCGCCGGTGTAGCCGGAGACGGCCTTGGTCACACCCTTGACGTGCTGGAAGACGCCCTGCACGCCCCAGAAGCAGCCGCCGGCGAAGATTGCCTTTTCACTGCCGGCCGCCGCCTTCTCGTCCAAAGCCGGCGGCGGGATCTTCACCGCGTCCTCGGCAGAAACCGCCGGCGTCAGCCAGAAGGCGGCGCCCGCGGCGGCCAGCGCAAGTGCGGCGAGCGCGCCTTTGACAAAGCCAAGCGAACGGTTTGGTGTCTTGATGTCGGTCATGGTTGCACTCCTCACGGCTTCCATTGGGATCAGTCTATTGGATCAGGGACGGCGGCGCGACGCACGAGTTGCGGCGGGGGCTCACATTCGCGTGCGCCGCCGGCAATCTGCCTAGTTGGCCGGCTTCATGGCGTCGGCGGCCGGCTTCATCGAATTGGTGGCCATCGGGTCGGCGGGCTTCATCGCATCGGTTGCAGGCTGCATGGCATCCGCGGCCGGCTTCATGGCATCGGCGGCGGGTTTCATGGCATTCGCGGCCGGCTTCATCGCATTGATCGCGTCGTCGGCACGGGCGATGCCGCCGGCAAACAGCGCCGTCGAGCACAGAGCGAAAGCGAGGGCAGGCAGCGTCAGGCGAAACAGAGTGGTCATGATGGTCTCCTTGGGGTGGTCGTAAGGGCGCGCCGTCTTGGCGGCCGTGCTATGCGGCGCCGCGCGTGCGGCGTTTGCGCAATCTTTGTGGAAGCGTGATCTAGTTGGTAGCGGCGGCCAGGATCGGCCCGCCGCCTGGCGACTGGACGAGCACGGCGGTGCTCAGGCCGTCCGAAGCCGGCGGCAGATCGAGCGCCGCGGCGTCGCCTGTCCAGCTGCCGAGTTTCTTGAGCGAATGCACGACATTGGCATGCGGCAAGGTGCGGCCGGTGTTTTCGCCGCGCGCCACCGGCACCTGGACGACGCCCCTGAGATAGCGCACCAGCCAGACATCGGCCCTGCCGCCCGGCACCGAGCCGGCGCCGATGCTGACCTTGCCGCGGTCGATCGACAGCGACGGGCCGCTGATGCGGCCGGTGCTTGCGATCAGCTTTTCGATCTCACCGGGTGCGGCGCCGACGACATCGGCATGGCCGTTGACCACCACTTGCGGCGTGAACGGGCCGTCATGGCCGAGCGGCGGCTCGTACCTGACCTGGCGCTGGGTGAATTCCTGGCGGCCGAACGTGTCCTTCCAGCCGAGATAGTCCCAGTAGGTAACGTTGAAGGACAGCGCCAGCACGCCGGGCTGGTCCTTGACCCTGATCAGATTGGCGTTGGCCGGCGGGCAGGACGAACAGCCCTGGCTGGTGAACAGCTCGACCACCGTGAGCGGCCGGGCAGCGGCCGCACCGAGCGACACTGTGAGTGCAAGCGCGCAAAGGCTGGACACTGTGACGAACTTGCTGGACCCCGACATTCGGCTTGCTCCGTGGGCGCCGGCGCCCGGATGCGCCGCTCATGTCCCCACTTCGCCGCTGTCTGCCGCTTCGTTACAGCGCTCACCGGTTTGTGATGAAAGTTCGGGAGATTCCAGGGAAGGCCGGAGGGACAGCACCCCCCTCTGGCCTGCCGGCCATCTCCCCCGCAAGGAGGGAGATCGACCCTCATCACGGCTTTCGCCAATCACCAAACTTCGCGAGAGGAGCGCGGCCAACGAAGCTGCCAATCTCCCCCCTTGCGGGGGAGATGTCCGGCAGGACAGAGGGGGGTGCAAAGGATCGCCAGGCCTCATAAGCCCGCAGGGCGTTGAGCCTTCAACCTCTACTGCGTCAGCACCGTGTTGTTGGGCCGCTTGTTGAAGTCGCACTTGCCGGTCACGTTATAGAAGAAGTCGGCGTTGCCGACAGGCGCCGGAACCGAGTTGCCGCCGTCCTCCCAAGCCTGGTAGCCGGTCGAGCCGCAGGGCACGAGGCGGAAGATATCGACGACCTGGCCGGTCGCGATCTCGGCCGGAAGGACGTCCTTGCTTGTCGAGCTATAGAGCCGGTTGGACGTGGCCGCATCGTTCGAAGAGAGGTTTTGCGGGTTGCCCGACGGCACGTTCATCTGCAGATAGAGGCCGGCCATCTGGCTGACGTCGATTGACGCACCGGCGGTGCTGCCAGCAGACATCGTGTCCACGCAGTAATATGTCGTGCCAAACTTGTCGGTGTTGAGCGTAACCCCGGTGGGCGCGTTTTTGCCGAGTTTGCAGACCTGCGTCTGGGCCAACGTGGTGACGGTCTTGCCGGTTGAATCGGTGGTGATGACGTTGACGTTGGTGGTGCCGTAGCCTTTCGGATCTCCGGTTTTGCCATATGTATAATCGATCGTCATCAGCGGCTTGGCCACCGCCGCACCGAATTGCGTGCCGTAGAGCGTCATTTTCTTGTTCCAGTAACCCGACACGCCGGTGACCTTGAAGGTCGCCGCCACCAAAGCCGGCGTCTTGTTCACCGCCGACGAGACGCCGATCGCCACCGTCGGGATCCTGGCGATCTGCATGAAAACGGTCGGCATCGGGTAACTCGCCGTGGCCTGCGCCGTGGCGGTGCCGTTGGCGCTGACATCGAAAGTGTTCAGCGTCGCGGTGCCCTGTCCGCCATTGGCCACGTAGGAGGCCTGCATCGCCACCTGGCGCTGCGCCTTCGTCGAGGCGGTATCCATCGTGGTGATCGACAGGATCGCGGCATCGAGTGCCGCCTGTTCGGTCGACCTGGTCTGGACCGCCGAGGTGTAGTCGACCGAAAAACCAATCGCGGTGATCAGCGGAATCATGACGAGAACGAGTATCGGTGCGAACGCGCCGCTCCGCGACCTGATAAACCTGCCTGCCAGCCCCCGCATGCCTTGATCCTTATATCGGAATATCCCACCGGCTAACATGGCAGTCCCCAATTATGCTCTAACGGACTTGGTTAATGCTTATTGATTTTGGCGAAAGCGCGTAATGAACGATAAGCGCCGGCGGCACTTGCCCGGCAGAGGCCATACCGCTTGCTCTGCAACGGGCCGCAACGCTCGCCCCGCCCGGCAGTGGCTGTGCCGCTTGCCGCAGCAAGCCGCCCCTGCTAAACGCGCGCCATGAGCACTCCCCTCGACCACATCCGGAATTTCTCCATCGTCGCCCATATCGACCATGGCAAATCCACGCTTGCCGACCGGCTGATCCAGCTGACCGGCGGGCTGGAGCTGCGCGACATGAAGGAGCAGGTGCTGGACTCGATGGACATCGAGCGCGAGCGCGGCATCACCATCAAGGCCCAGACGGTGCGGCTGAAATACCGCGCCAACAATGGCGAGGACTATATCCTCAACTTGATCGACACGCCCGGACACGTTGACTTCGCCTATGAAGTGTCGCGCTCGCTCGCCGCCTGCGAGGGGTCGCTGCTGGTGGTCGACGCCTCGCAAGGGGTCGAAGCCCAGACGCTGGCCAATGTCTACCAGGCCATCGACAACAACCACGAGATCGTCGTGGTGCTGAACAAGGTCGACTTGCCGGCCGCCGAGCCCGAGCGCATCCGTGAGCAGGTCGAGGAGGTCATCGGCATCGATGCTTCCAACGCCGTGCTGATCTCGGCCAAGACCGGGCTTGGCATTCCCGATGTGCTGGAGGCAATCGTCCATCAGTTGCCGCCGCCGCGCGAGGGTGATGCTTCAGCGCCGCTGAAGGCGATGCTGGTCGATAGCTGGTACGACGCCTATCTCGGCGTCATCGTGCTGGTGCGCATCATCGACGGCGTTTTGAAGAAGGGCCAGACCATCCGGATGATGGGGACCGGCGCCAAATACCTGGTCGAGCGCACCGGCGTGTTCACCCCGGCCCGCATCAATGTCGACGAGCTTGGCCCCGGCGAGTTCGGCTTCTTCACCGGCTCGATCAAGGAAGTGGCCGACACCCGCGTCGGCGACACCATCACCGAGGACAAGCGCGCCACCGCCAAGGCGCTGCCCGGGTTCAAGCCGGCGCAGCCAGTGGTGTTCTGCGGCCTGTTCCCGGTCGACGCCGCCGATTTCGAGGATCTGCGCGCCGCGGTCGGCAAGCTGCGCCTCAACGACGCCAGCTTCTCTTTTGAAATGGAAACCAGCGCGGCGCTCGGCTTCGGTTATCGCTGCGGCTTCCTTGGCCTGTTGCATCTGGAAATCATCCAGGAGCGGCTGGAGCGCGAATTCAACCTCGACCTGATCGCCACCGCACCCAGCGTCGTCTACCGGCTGGCTCTGACCGACGGCTCGATGAAGGAGCTGCACAACCCGGCCGACATGCCAGATGTGGTGAAGATCTCGGCGATCGAGGAGCCGTGGATCCGCGCTACCATTTTGACGCCGGACGACTATCTCGGCGGCATATTGAAACTCTGCCAGGACCGGCGCGGCATCCAGGCCGACCTGTCCTATGTCGGCAAGCGCGCCATGCTGATCTACGATCTGCCGCTCAACGAAGTCGTCTTCGATTTCTACGACCGGCTGAAGTCGATCTCCAAGGGCTACGCCTCCTTCGACTACCACCTGACCGACTACAAGGAAGGCGACCTCGTCAAGATGTCGATCCTGGTCAATGAGGAGCCGGTGGATGCACTTTCCATGCTGGTGCACCGCACGGCGGCGGAAAAGCGCGGAAGGCAGATGTGCGAGAAGCTGAAGGAGCTGATCCCGAACCATCTGTTCAAGATCCCGATCCAGGCCGCGATCGGCGGCAAGGTCATCGCCCGCGAAACCATCTCGGCGCTGCGCAAGGACGTCACCGCCAAATGCTACGGCGGCGACGTCTCGCGCAAACGCAAGCTGCTGGACAAGCAGAAAGAAGGCAAGAAGCGGATGCGCCAGTTTGGGAAGGTCGATATCCCGCAGGAGGCGTTTATTCAGGCGCTGAAGATGGGGGATTGAGAAGCCGATTGGCGCGCGAAGCGCGCCAATTCATCGATCCGGTGGATCGATGGCAGGCTTCGAAAGCGGTGGAGTTGCCGGGGGCAATGTGCCCCGCTAGCGATGCGTTGACGCAGAGCGGTGTAGATTACTCTCCAGGAGGCGGCGCCCAGGCTATCTGGGCACCGAGCGCTTTTTTGAATGTTCCAGGGTCCCCGCGCTGTTGGCATCGGCACGCGGAGATCACGTTTGTACGAATACGTACCGATGGCCTTGGCTTGGTTGCTCGTGCCGCGATGGGGCGCTACAAAAATCGGGCGGCGGACCTCGGTTCGCCAGTGGCCGACGCGGGCTCAGGCAACTGTCTCACCGGCATTCGCGTCGGCCACTTCTCGACCGCAGGCGAGGGCGTGACAAGGCCGGATCGCCCGAGGGCAGACACGTCTCGACACTTTCTCCGTTTTCCGCTTCGCGCTACCCCTTTGAGAACGTTCCGCCCAGGAGTATCCTCAGCAGGGCTTGGGGGAGATTTCAAATGCGTTCCAACCCGCTGGACATCGTTGCCGCGACCGGCCTGGCCATCGGTGGCGCTTTCGGGCTCGCCGGCACTTTCGTCGCCAGCGCCGAACTGCGCGAAACGCTGTGGACGATCGACGGCGTGGCGCTGGTGGTGGCGACCGCGCTGCTGACGATGAAATACCAGCGGCTGGGCAATGACTGCATAGCTGCCGGATTTCTGACCTTTCTCGCCGGCGAGAGCCTGCTGCTGGCCGGCAATGCGGCAGGGCTTGAGGCCAGCGTGCCCTCCTATGTCGGCGGCATCTCGCTGTGGGCGGCCGCACTTGTCATGGTCAGCGCACCGAAGACTTTCGCCGTGTGGATGCGGCTCACCGCGCTCGTGGCCGCAGGGCTGTTTGTCGTCTCGGCTTGCATGATCCTGTGGGGCGCGCGCCTACTGCCGACCTCGTCGCCGCTGCCCGCCGCCGGCTATCCGTTCCTGGTGCTGACCTTCGTCGGCTGGATCTGGACTTTGGTGAAGACCGAGAGGTGAACGGGTCGGCGCGTCTTGCCTTCTCCGCGGTGGGAGAACGGAAGACCAACGCTGGCGCCGCCCCTCATTTGGCTGCCGCCACTCGTCGTTCGAAAAGCCAAGCAGTTGGCTTTTCGTCCGCTACGCGGACCACTCCTCAACTCCCCGTAAACGGGGCGAAGGACGCTGTCATCGCTGCTTTCGCCAATCACCAGCGTTGCAAACCGAAACGCCGGCGTTGCGGCCGGAAAGCCGTTTCCGGAGGGGCTGCGCCGCCTTGTGATGGTCGGGCCGTAGGCGCTGCCTAGTTCCTCGCCCCACGATGTGGGGAGAGGAACCCAGGAAGAGCGAAGGCTCAACTCTCAATCCACACCTTCTCGAAGTGCTGTTCCAGCGCCTGGTGCTGTTCGCAGCCTTCGACGCCCTTGCGATACGTCCGGTAGACCGAGCGCCAGTAGGGTTGGATGATGATGCCTGAGTCGCGCAAATTCTGCTCGATCTTGGCCATGATCTCCTTGCGCGCCTTGGCGTCCGGGGTTGCCAGCGCCTTGTCGAGCAGTTCGTCGAACTCCTTGTTGGCGTAGGCGCTCTCGTTCCAGGCGGCGCCCGATTTATAGGCCAGCGCCAGCACCTGGACGCCGAGAGGGCGGCCGAGCCATTCGGTGCAGGAGAAGGGGTATTTGCTCCAGTCGTTCCAGAAGGTGGCTGCCGGCAGCACGGTGCGCTTGATCTTGAGGCCAGCCTCGCGCATCTGCGCGCCGATGGCGTCGCCGGTGCTCTTTTGCCATTCGACATCGACGGAGATGAGCTCGAACTCATGGTCGGCTTTGCCGGCTTCAGTGAGCAGCTTCTTCGACTGGTCCAGGTCGCGCTTGGCCGGGCCGATATCGGCATATTCGGGGTGCATGGGGCCGACATGGTGGTTGTCGGCGGGCTTGCCGCGCCCGCCGAGGCCAAGCGCCAGCACGGCGGAATTGTCGACGGCGAGCTGGGCGGCGCGGCGCACCTTGACGTCGTCATAGGGCGCGTTGCCGACATTGAAGCGAGCGACGATGGTGGAGCCGGTAGCGATCTCGGAATTCTTGAGCCCCATCTGATCGGTCTGCGAGACGGCATCGGAGGCGGTCTCGTGGTCGGTATCGATCTCACCGGATTCGAAGGCCGACAGCATGGCGTTGGGGTCGGAGCCGTAATCGACCCATTTGATGCCGTCGAGGTGGAATTCGCCCTTCCACCAGGGCTTATCCTTGCGCTTCACCTCGGCGCCGGTCTCGGCATCCTAGCTGACCAGCTCGCAGGGGCCGGTGGTGATGGCAAGCGCCTTCATCGGATCGCCGTCGCCCTCATAGGAGCGGTGCATGATCAGCGCGGGATAGTCGGCCATGCCGGCGATCAGCGAAATGTCGGGCTTGGGCAGATTGAGTTTTATCGTGAAGTCGTCGACCTTGGCGATGCCGCCGTCGACAACCTTCTTGGTGTCGGCATTGACCAGCGCGCCCATGCGCGCGGCGACCGAATTGCCTGCCACCGAGGCATCGCACCAGCGGGTGAGGTTGTGGACGACATCGTCCGCGTTGAAGGCGTCGCCGTTCGACCAGGAGATGCCCTTGCGCACATGCAGCGTCAGCGTCCTGGCGTCGTCGCTCACCTCCCAGCTTTCGAGCAGCCAGGGCTCGAAGGAGAAGTCGGTGTTCCAACGCACCAGATATTCGTTGCAATGGCGGGCGACGTTGGACATTTCGACGCCGTCGAAGGTGCGCGGGTCCTTGAAACCCTTGACGTTCATGGCGACGCGCAGGACGCCGCCTTTCTTGGGTTCCGCCGCGCGGGCAGGGGTGGGGGCGAGCCCGCCCAGCGCCAGGGCGCCGGCGGCGCTGACGCCGAGACCGGCCATCAAGGCCAGATATTCGCGACGGTTGATGCCGCCGCCCTTGAAGTCGTCGGCGACGGGTTTTGCCTGCGGGTGCAATTTGCGGTCGGTCAGCATGAATTTCATCTTCGTTCCCCTGTTGTTGGGCGCCCCAGCCGATCGACAGGCGCGGGGGACGGATGCGATCGCCGGGACGCCTTTTGCCTGAGGGAATGATAGAGCCGGGTGACGCTGGGGAGTGTTCGGTTTTCCGCAGTGATTGTGCGGTGCTCCGCAGGGGGGAGTCGGCAGTGCACTTATACTTTGCAGCCGCGCTGGGAGAGATGCGCCAACGGCGCGGCGCCAATCTCCCTCCTTGAGGGGGAGATGGCCGGCAGGCCAGAGGGGGTCGGCACGACGGGACGCGACCTCGTACTTTCAAAAAGATGATGCTAGCGCTCTACGCGCGACGACCCCCTCTGTCGCCTTCGGCGACATCTCCCCCTCAAGGGGGGAGATCACCCCGACCCAGCGCACCTACCGCGCCGACGATCCGCGCAAATGCCTCCGCTGCTGCCGGCACCGTCGTGCGGGCGCGCAGGAAGCTGTGTACCAGCCTCGGCTCCTCGTGCCACCACGCTCTGCCGCC
The DNA here is from genome assembly GCF_040319965.1 of Mesorhizobium sp. M0830. Taxonomy (NCBI): domain Bacteria; kingdom Pseudomonadati; phylum Pseudomonadota; class Alphaproteobacteria; order Hyphomicrobiales; family Phyllobacteriaceae; genus Mesorhizobium; species Mesorhizobium sp. M0830. The sequence continues at coordinate 62,842 of NZ_JAMYOR010000034.1, forward strand.
GGCAGTCAGGATGCGGTCGCGGTAGGTCTCGCCGTCCGAGGACAGCGGGTCGCATTCGGCAGTGACGATCACCGTTGGCGGCAGGCCGGAGAAGTCGGTGTCGCGCAAAGGCTGGAAGGTCGGATCGCCGGGCGATTGCCGCCTGGCGGAGCGGACGTCGCGATAGAAGGCGATGTCGTGCAGCGACAGAAGCGGCGCTTCGGCGTGCTCGACATAGGAGCCGGCGGTCTCGTCGCCGCCGAGGTCGGGATAGATCAGCACCTGGCCGATGGCCGCACTGGCGTGCCGGCGGGTCGCCTGAGCCACGCCAGCCGCGAGATTGCCGCCGGCGCTTTCGCCGCACAGCACCAGCGGCAGGTCGGTGGCGGCGGCCGCCCATTCGAAGGCGGTGACGGCATCGTCGAAGGCTGCGGGGTGCAAATGCTCCGGCGCCAGCCGGTATTCGACCGACAGCACGTCGAAACCGGTGCCGGCGCAGAGCTCGGCGCAGATGTCGTCATGGCTGTCGAGCCCGCCGAGGATGAAGCCGCCGCCATGATAGTAGACCACCATCGCCTTCGCGGCCGCGCCGGCGAGCCGGTAGCGGCGGATCGGGATGTCGCGGCCGGCCGCGGCGATCAGGCTGTCGCTGGCCGTGACGCCGGGCGGGCGGCCCTGATGGAAGGCACGGCTCATCCGGTCATAGACGGCGCGCTGCTTGTCGATCGGCAGGCCGGGCATCTCGGGTGGATACCAGGCGTTGACCGCGTCGATATAGGCCCAGAGCTCTGGGTCGAGCCGGGTTTCGTATTTGCCCCGAGTCATGCTTTCGGCAGTCATAGGTCTGCGTAGAGCGCGGCCGCGTTGTCGAAGGTGAAGCGCAGCGGCACCGAGCCTTCGACCTGCCAGGCGGTGACGGTCTCGCCCGCCAGCAGCCGGCAGGCGCCATCGGTGTCGGTGACGGCGCCGCCATAGAGCCGGTTGGCGAGGTTGAGAATGCCGGTCTGGTGCATGGCCGCGCTGCCGCTGCCGCAGGCATCCTTGACCAGCAGCACGCGAAAACCTTTCGCCACTGCGTCCTTCACCGAAGCGTCGATGCAGGCCTCGGTCCAGACGCCCGACACGACCAGCCATTCGATGCCGGCCGACTTGATGTCGCGCGCCGCCGGCCCCGAACGGAAGGCGCTGGCCTCGGCCTTGACCAGCAGCGCCTCGCCATCAGCCGGCGCCACCTCATGGCAGATCTCGGTCAGCGGATCGCTCTTGTCGGAAAAGGCCGACTTGCCGTCCTCACCGACCGGATGGAACGGCCGGTCCTGGCTGTCGAGGTCGACGATGTAGGCCCAGTGGTAGAGCGGCACATGGTTTTGCCGCGCCGCCGCCTGCAGGCGCTGGACGTTGGCGAGGACCGTTGCGTAACCGTCGACGAGATAGCGCTTGTCCTGCCGGTGCTCTTCCTGCAGGTCGATGAAGATCGCGGCCACGGTGCCGCGCTTGATGGCGATGGGGGTTTTCATGCCGCGCCTTCATCCACGGGCGGAGCAGCCCAAGACTCGTCCCTATGCCGGTGGGACAGCACCCCCCTCTGCCCTGCCGGGCATCTCCCCCTCAAGGGGGGAGATCGGCCGTCGCGAATGCCTTCGCCAATCACCAAAGCTGCAGGAAAAAGCGCCGTAGGCGACGCTGCCAATCTCCCCCCTTGAGGGGGAGATGTCCGGCAGGACAGAGGGGGGCGCCAGGTAACGAGGCGCTCATCGGCTGCCCGTATCAAACCTGCGTCTCCAGAAACTCGTCCTCATACGGGAAGCGCGACAGAAGCTCTGTACCGGTGTCGGTGATCAGGATCTCATCCTCCAACTTGACGCCCTCGCGGCCGCCCTTCTCGCCGATGTAGCTTTCCACGCTCACCACCATGCCTGGCACGATATGGCCGTCGCGGCCATAGGTTTCGTAGTCCATGGCATGCGCGATGAACGGTGTTTCGCCATGCATGCCGACGCCGTGCATGACCGAGGTGTAGCGCTGGTCGACGAAACGGTCCGGGATCTTCCAGGCTTTCTCGGCGATTTCGCGGAACGCCATGCCGGGTTTGACGATCGAAATGTTGTGCTGAACCTGGTCGTGCGCCATGCGGTAGAGCGACTTCTGGTAGGGCGTCGGCTTGCCCGGCCCGCAGCGGAAGGTGCGGGAAAAATCGGAATAATAGCCGTAGCAGCCGATCGTGTCGGTATCGAGCGCCAGCAACTCGCCGGGCCGGATCTTGCGGCCGCTGGCCTCGTTGAACCACGGGTTGGTGCGCTGGCCGGAGGTCAGCAGCCGGGTCTCGATGAACTCGCCGCCCTGGCGGATGACCTCGCCATACATGATGGCGAACAAATCGTTTTCGGAGACGCCGGGCTTGATTGCCTCGCGCACCGCATAGACGGCGGCCTCGGCACCGGCCATCGACACCTGCAGGCATTTGACTTCCTCAGGCGTCTTGACGGCGCGCACCGCCAGGATTTCGCCCTGGCAATCGCGGACCTCGCAGCCGCGCTTTTCCAGGGCCAGCGCCTGCAGATGGCTGCAGCGGTCGAGGCCGAGCTTCATCGAGCCGCCGCCATGCTGCCTCAGGAGCTCGGCAATCTCGTCGGCGAACGGGCCGGCGGTCTCGTCGTCGCGGCCCGACACCGACGACCACACGAGCTTGGAAGGGCGCGCCTCGTCGATCGTGTCGAGCACCATCGAGACATGGTAGCTCTGCGGGTATTCGAACAGCACGATCGGCCCGTCGGTGGGGATAAAGAAATAGCGGGTCGAGTTGCGCAAGAAATAGCCGAACATGTTGCGCGAGCCGGTGGCGTAGCGCTGGTTGTAGGGGTCGAACAACACCACGCCGCCATAGCCGGCCTCGCGCATCCAGCCGCGCAGTTTTGCCAGCCGGCCTTTTCGCAAAGCATCGGCGTCGATGAAGGACGGCTCGGTGTCCGACAGCCACATGCCGCCCGCCGGATCGGCCGCCGCCGGGTGGCGCATGCGGTCCTTGAAGTCCACGTCCTCGGTGCTGTCGGGGTCGAATACGACGATGCTCATGGGGGTACGGCCTTGGCTGGGTTGCGAGGCTGGAGCATGAGGCAAGCGGGGCAAGGGGATTGTGCGGAAAACCGCGTGTGTTGTGCGGGATGCCGCAGGAGCCTGCAACCTATGGCGTTGCCCCCTCACCCAGCCTCCGCTTCGCTCGGCTGACCTCTCCCCGAGGGGAGAGGAGACTTGCAGCGTCGGCGCCAGTCTCTTCTCCCCAGCGGGGAGAAGGTGGCCCGAAGGGCCGGATGAGGGGGTCTACCCTCATAAAGCGCCACCCCTAATGCCTTCTCGCCAGCTTCGGCGGATGCCCATGTTCCTCGCGAAACGCCCGGGCAAAGCTCGACATCGAGGCAAAGCCGCAGGCCAGCGCCACGTCGCGTACGGCGAGCGTCGAGTGCGCCAGGAGGTCGGCGGCGCGCTTCAGCCGCAAGCGCCGGTAGTAGCCATTGGGCGAAATGGCGAGTTCGGAACGAAAGCTGCGCTCGAGCTTGTCGGAGGAGACGCCGAGCTTCGCGGTCAGCTCGGCCATGCCGAGCCGCTCCTCCACCGCGTCCTCCATGATGGCGATGGCCGACAGCACCAACTCGTTGCGGACGCCGGTGCGCAGCCGCAGCGGCATCATCTTGCGGTCGATGCTGGAGCGCAGCTGGCTGTGCACGAACCATTCGGCGACGCCGGCGGCAAGTTCGGCGCCGTAGTCGCGGGTGATGATCTCCAGCATCATGTCGAGGCTGCCGACGCCGCCGGCCGACGTAAAACGCTTGCGGTCGATGACATAGAGGTCGCGCCTGAGCTCGATGTTGGGGAAGGCCTCGGTGAAGGCGGCCTGGCTGGTCCAGTGCAAGGTGCAGGCGTGGCCGTCGAGCAGGCCGGCCCGGGCGAGGAAGAACGCCGCATCCGCCACCGCGCCGATATGGGCGCCGTTGCGCAGGCTCTTGCGGATCCAGCTCGCGGCGTCCTCGGCGACGAGGTGATCAGCATCGCCGCCCGAGCAGACGACGATGCGGTCGACCTTCGGCGCGTCCTCGGCATAAAAACCAGGCTGGATGACGACGCCGTTCGACGCCTCGACCGGGCCTTTTGTGCCGCCGACGATGATCCAGCGATAGCACGGCCGTTTCGCCAGGACATTGGCGGCGCGTAGCGGCTCGATGACGGAGCTGAACGCCATCATCGGAAAGCCGGGAAAGACCAGCACCGCGAAGGTGAGGGGTGTTTCGGTCGGTTTGGGTGGAGCGTGCGTGGCCATGGCGCGCTACACTTCGGGCAGATGCGGGTCGGGGTCAACGGCAATTGGCGAGCTGTGGTTTAATCTTGCCCGTCGCGCGGCGAAGAGACCTGTCAGATGTCGGCGGGACAGCACCCCCCTCTGGCCTGCCGGCCATCTCCCCCGCAAGGAGGGAGATTGGCAGTTTCAATGTCGCCGCTCGTCTTGCAACGTTCGAGATTAGCGAAAGCAGAAATGACATCTAATCTCCCCCCTTGCGGGGGAGATGTCCGGCAGGACAGAGGGGGGTGTGAAGGATCGCGACAGAACCAGTTTACCCTGGGCCGTAGCAGTCGCTTCGCCGTGAAGCGGCCGAAGAGCCAACGCAGGGTTTGCCCTCAGCCCCCCAGCGCCTGATCCAGATCCGCGATCAGATCATCGCCATCCTCGATGCCCGCCGACAGCCGCACCAGCGAATCCGAAATGCCGATCTCGTCGCGCTTCTCGGCGGGGATCGAGCCGTGCGTCATCAGCGCCGGGTGCTCGATCAGGCTCTCCACCCCGCCGAGGCTTTCGGCCAGGGTGAACAGTTGCGTGCGTTCGAGGAACCTTTTGGTGCCGGCGAGGTCGCGGTCGAGCACCGCTGAAATCATGCCGCCGAAGGCATGCATCTGCCTGACAGCGATCTCATTCTGCGGGTGGCTGGCGAGGCCGGGATAGATGACGCGGCGCACGTCGCGGCGCGCTTCCAGCCATTGCGCGATCTTGAGGCCATTGGCGGAATGACGCTCCATCCTGAGCGCCAGCGTCTTCAGGCCGCGCAGCGCCAGAAAGCTGTCGAACGGGCCTGAAATGGCGCCAATGGCGTTCTGCAGGAATTTCAGCTGGGTGGACAAATCCTTGTTGTCGCCGACGACGGCGACGCCGCCGACCATGTCGGAATGGCCGTTGAGATATTTCGTCGTAGAGTGGACGACGATGTCGATGCCGAGTTCGAGCGGCCGCTGAATATAGGGGCTGCAAAACGTGTTGTCGGCGACCGTGAGAACCCCCTTGCGTTTGGCTAGGGCCGCGACACCTTCGAGATCGACGATGCGCAGCAGCGGGTTGGTCGGCGTCTCGACCCAGAGCATTTTTGTTTCGGGGCGGATCGCGGCTTCCACGGCGGCGAGATCGGTGAAATCGACGAACGAGACCTGCAGATTGGCCGAGCGCTTGCGTACCCGCTCCATCAAACGGAAGGAGCCGCCATAGATGTCGTCGGTGGCAACGATATGCGCGCCGGAATCGAGCAGCTCCAGCACGGTGGCGATCGACGCCAGGCCGGACGCGAAGGCGAAGGCGGCCGAGCCGCTTTCGAGATCGGCCACCGCCCGCTCGAAGGCAAAGCGCGTCGGGTTCTGGCTGCGGGCATATTCGAAGCCCTTGTGAACGCCGGGCGACTGCTGGCCATAGGTCGAGGTGGCGTAGATCGGCACCATCACCGCGCCGGTCAGCGGGTCGTGGCTCTGGCCGCCATGGATGGTGCGCGTCGAAAAGGCGAGGCGGTTCTTGCCTGATGAAGATGGGCCCGCTGAAGATGGGCCGGATATGCTGCTGGTCATCGTGCGCGCCTCAGATGGTTGATCAGGTCGATGCGGGTAATCAGGCCGATGAACTCGTCGCCGTCGAAGATGATGGCGACCTCGTTGCGGTCGAATACCGGCAACAGCGCATCCAGCGTCTGGCTGGCCTGCAGCGTGTGCAAATTGGAGGTCATCGCCGTGCGCACCGGACCGTTGAAGCGCTCCCAGCGACCGTCATAGGGGCCGTCGACCTTGGCCAGTATATCGCTTTCGTCGACGATGCCGACGAGCTTGCCATTGTCGAGCACCGGCAGCTGCGACACATCGGAGCGGCGCATGCGGCCATAGGCATTGAGCAGGCTTTCGTCCGGGCCGACATAGACGGTGTCGCCGGTGCGGTGCGAACGCAACACCAGGTCGCGCAGATCGCCATGCTGCTCGTGCTCGGCCAGGCCCTGCTCGGCCAGCCAGAAATCGTCGAACACTTTCGACAGATATTTGTTGCCGCTGTCGCAGACGAAGGTGACGACCCGCTTCGCAGAGGTCTGCTCGCGGCAATAGCGCAGGGCCGCCGACAGCAGCGTGCCTGAGGATGAGCCGGCCAGGATGCCTTCCTTGGACAGTAGGTCGCGAACGGCCAGCATGCTCTGCTTGTCGGGAATGGAGTACGCCTTTTTGACCAGCGACAAATCGGCATTGGGCGGCACGAAATCCTCGCCGATGCCTTCCACGGTCCAGCTGCCGGCCGCTTCCATCTTGCCGGTCTTGATCAGCGGCGCCAGCACAGAACCGACCGGATCGGCCAGCACCATCTCGGTCTTCGGCGAGACCTCAGCGAAGTAGCGGCCGAGCCCCGTCAGCGTGCCGCCGGAGCCGACGCCGACCACCACCGCGTCGACATCACCGTCAAGCTGCGAAAAAATTTCCGGACCGGTGGTGGTTTCATGCGCAAGCGGGTTGGCCGGGTTGGCGAACTGGTTGGCATAGAAGGCGCCGGGCACTTCCGCCGCGATCTTTTCGGCCATGTCCTGATAATATTCGGGATGCCCCTTGCCGACATCCGAGCGCGTCATGCGCACCTCGGCGCCGAGCGCGCGCAGATGCTGGATCTTTTCGCGCGACATCTTGTCGGGCACCACCAGCACGATGCGGTAGCCTTTGGGGATGCCGACCTGGGCAAGGCCGAGGCCGGTATTGCCGGCGGTCGCCTCGACGATGGTACCACCGCGCCGGAGCTTGCCCTCTCTCTCGGCGGCGGCGATCATCGACAGCGCGATGCGGTCCTTGATCGAGCCGCCGGGATTCTGGCTTTCGAGTTTGATGAACAGCCGGCATTTGCCGGTGTCGAACTTGGTCAGCTCGACCACCGGCGTTTGGCCGATCAAGTCGAGAACCGACTTATAGGGCGGACGCAGGCGCGACAACGCGTCGGCTGCGGCGATCTTGTGCTCGCTCATATCGATGCTCCATGACCAAGCGACCGCCTCTGGGCAGAGCGGTAGCGTGTCCTCTTTTCCAGCCCTTTGCTCTCGGAAAGAAGATAGATCGTGCCAATCAACCGGCCAGATGCGGAATGAAATTCCGGGTTGTGGCATGGTTAGTGGGGCACGCCCCCTCTGGCCTGCCGGCCATCTCCCCCTCAAGTGGGGAGATTGGCTGTCACCACGGCTTTCGCCAATATTTGACGTTGGAGCGGGCGAGGCGCTGAAACTGCCGATCTCCCCACTTGAGGCAGGGCTGTCCGGGGAAAGTTTTGAGTGAATCGAAATGCCGCATGTGCATGCCCCGTAAAACGGGGTTTGTCCGTCTTCTCTCT
>NZ_JAMYOR010000035.1:0-67247 GCF_040319965.1 Mesorhizobium sp. M0830
GGCTCGGCCTATCCGAGCAACCCTCGTCTCTTAATCGCACGAAAGGGCGGGCCACCGATCTCAGGCCTCGGAACATGACGTCTAGGTCAACTAGAGCAAGGTTCAGCCGCGAGGCTGTAGCAGCGCCAGCAGGGCCGTCGCCGCCGCAAGGACAGCGGTCAGAGTCAAGGGCGCCGTGGCACCATAGGTGTCCACGACATAACCACCGACAACCGCGCCGGTCGTGATGGCAACCTGGAAAGAGACGACCATCAGGCTACCCGCCGCTTCCAGCGCATCAGGCGCCGCACGCGACAGATTGGTCGGCAGCACTACCGGCCCCATGCCGAAGGCGAGGCCCCAAAGTGTAACGAACCCGAAGGCAACGCCGATGTGCACGCCCCAAAGCACCAATGCCAGCGCCGCAAACGCCATCAGCGCGGCGGTCACCACGAGAGCAATGCGGATATTGGCGTCGGCCATGCGGCCGCCGGCAATATTGCCAATCACGGCGGCGATGCCAAATCCGAGCAGAGCCAGGGCAATTGGCCCGGTTGCAAGGAGCGTCACCTGTTCGAGGAAGGGACGCACATAGACAGAGCCAGCAAAATGCCCTGTCATAAGCAAGACAATGGCAAGCATGCCGAGTTGAATACCACGCCGCCGTGTCAGCCGAAATACGTCTGCAAGACTGTTGCTTGCTGCTGCAGGCAAGGTCGGCAAGCTAAGCAACTGCAAAAGCATGGCAATCACGGCCAGCCCCGCCGTCATGGCCATGGCGCTGCGCCATCCCAGCCAGTCGCTGATCAACGCACCCATCGAGGGCGCGGCAATGGTGGCGAGCGAGACCCCGAGGGTGACGACAGCCATGCCTCGACCTGTTGCATTGGCGCCGACCAGCCTTGCAACGACAGCAACCGAAAGTGCCCAGAAAGCGCTGAGAGCAATCCCCAGTCCGGCCCTGCCTAGCAACAACAGCCAGAAATTGGGCGCCAACGCTGCAAGAATATTGGAACCGACCGCCAAGGCCATGAGGCCAACCAGCACCGTCTTGCGGTTCAATCGGCCGATGAGAACATTGCTCAACATGGCCGTCACGGCGCCGACGGAGGCGGTGGCGGTGACGACCTGTCCAGCCGTCCCCTCGCTGATGCCGAGATCACGCGCCATTGGCGTCAACAGACCTGCCGGCAGGAATTCGGCTGATACAAGGGCAAAGCTGGTGGCCGCCAATGAAAGGACCGCGAACCAGGTGGCCGCGCTCCACGCGACCGGCGCGTCGGCATCAAGGCCAATCGCGGCGTCTTCAAGCTGTAATGTTGTGTCAGTCACTGAAGGATCTCCAAGGTTTAGAGATCTTCATAGACGAGTCCTTCCGGATGATATGTATCTCAAAATCCGAAATTCATGTCTATTCGTCCGGAAATTGTGCGGCGCACAACGCCCGGCGAGACATTGGTGATGCGCTTGAACGCGCGAGCGAAGGATGCCTCGGAATCATAGCCCAAACGGGTAGCGACTTCGGCAACCGACAAGCCGTTTTGCTCCAGCAACTCGCGGGCAAGCTGCATACGCAGGCGAGCGAGGTAGCGTGCAGCACCCTCCCCCAATACAGCGCTGAAGCGCTCGGCGAAAATCGAGCGCGATTGGCCTGCCACGCCGGCGAGGCTTTCCAGCGTCCAGTTACGGCCGGGTTCTCGGTGCATTGCTGCCAGCGCGCGGCCAATATGGGGATCGCGGATGGCTGCGAGCCAACCCGTGGTCGAGGCTCCCGAGCAATTGACCCAGCAGCGGATGAGCCGGGCTGTCAGCAAGTCCGCCATACGCGACAAGATGGTGGCGCTGCCCATCTGCGGATGAGCGGCCTCCACCGTCATGGCCGCCAGCAAAGGACCAACGACCGGGTCATTGCCAGCCACGTCGCAACCCTTGATGATAGGCGGCATCAACGAGATCAACGGGTTAAGCGCACAGGAGCCCAAGGTCATGGAGCCGCAGAAAAGGGTGCTCGTCGCGCCCGATCCTTCCCGCACCACCTCGCAGACGTTGCCCCCCAACTTGATCACCTGGCAACCCTGGAGCGAGTCGCCTGCAACATCCGGCGCACTCGCCAACCGATGGGCGATGCCTTGCGGCAGCAGCACCAGATCGCCATTGCGCAACTCCTGCCAGCCTTGCGCTTCGGTATGAATCCAGCATGGACCCTGGCCGACAAAATGGAAACGAAGCAGCTTTTGTTGCGGAAAGTCTATGCTCCATGGATGCCGGAGCTCGCAGCGGCCATAGTTGACACCACTCAAGCGAAAGTCTTGCAGAACTTCGCTAAGCGCGTCCATCGGGATGTGCGGCAACGACGGGCGGGACGAATAGTCAGGCATATGGCTGATATAGATGCCGAACGTCCGGCAGGCAAGCGGAGACCGTTGTTCCACCAAGGAAATCGCGTCAACGGCAACCTACCCTTCCTGTCAAGCTTTGTGCCCTTGCCTCCCGCTCCCGGTGCATGCAAGGAGTGCTGTCAGACACAGGGAAAAGAGGCATGGCGGTAGAGGCATCGAGCAGCGATCTGGTCCAGGTGGTGGCGCTGCTTGCGGCCGGCGTCGTCGCGGTTCCGATCTTTAAGCGCATGGGACTGGGCTCGATCCTCGGCTATCTCGCCGCCGGTGTGGTGATCGGTCCGTTCGGTCTCGGCGTCTTTTCCGAATCGGAAGCCATTCTTCACGTCGCCGAACTCGGCGTGGTGATGTTCCTGTTCATCATCGGATTGGAAATGCAGCCGTCGCGGCTGTGGGGCCTGCGCCGCGAGATTTTCGGCCTCGGCGCCCTGCAGGTCGGCGTCTGCGCGCTTCTGCTGACCGGCGTCGGCGTGGCGGGAGGATTTCCGATCGCGCAATCCTTCGTAGCCGGCGCCGGCTTCGTGCTGACCTCGACGGCGATCGTCATGCAGCTTCTCGAGGAGCGCGGCGAAATCGCCGCGCCGAAAGGCCAGCGCATCGTATCGGTCCTGCTGCTCGAGGATTTGGCCATTGTGCCGCTGCTGGCACTGATCGCGTTCCTGGCGCCCGGTGGGGCCGACACCAGCCTGTCGGAGCGGCTGACGGAGGTCGGCATCGGCCTCGCCGCGATCGTCGGCCTGGTAGTGGCCGGCCGCTATCTGCTCAATCCATTCTTCCGCATCCTGGCGGAAGCCCGTGCCCGCGAGGTGATGACGGCGGCAGCACTTCTGGTCGTTCTCGGGTCCGCGCTCGCCATGCAGCTCAGCGGCCTGTCGATGGCGATGGGCGCCTTCCTGGCCGGCGTGCTGCTGTCCGAATCGACCTTCCGCCATCAGCTCGAAGCCGACATCGAACCGTTCCGCGGCATCCTGCTCGGCCTGTTCTTTCTCGCGGTCGGCATGTCACTCGACCTGCATGTGGTCGCCGCGAACTGGCGGCTGATCGCCATCTATGTCGTCGCCTACATGGTGATGAAGGCGTTCGGCATCTACATCGTCGCCCGCATCCTGAAGTCAGGTCATCGCGAAGCCTTGGAGCGCGCGGTCTTCATGGCGCAAGGCGGCGAATTCGCCTTTGTCCTTTACTCGTCCGCGGCGGCGGTCAGTATCATCGACGGCAACGCCAACGCGACGCTCACGGCGATCGTCATCATCTCCATGGTGCTGACACCGCTGGCGATCATCGCGCTGCGCTATCTGACGCCGCGCGACGAACAATCGCTCGACGGCGTCGATGTCGCCGATGGCCTAACCGGCAGCGTGCTGATCATCGGTTTCGGCCGCTTCGGGCAAATCGCCAGCCAGCCGCTGCTGCTGCGCGGCATCGACGTCTCGATCATCGACAATGAGGTCGAGATGATCCAGGCGGCGGCCGATTTCGGCTTCAAGGTCTACTATGGCGACGGCACCCGGCTGGACATCCTGCATGCCGCCGGCGCCGGTCGGGCGCGCGCCGTACTGATCTGCGTCGACAAGCCGGATGCCGCCGTCCGCATCGCGCAGCTGGTCAAGGCCGAGTTTCCTCTTCTGACGGTGCTGGCGCGGGCCTTCGACCGCGGCACCGCGCTACAGCTCATTCGCGCCGGCGTCGACTACCAGCTGCGTGAAACCTTCGAGTCGGCGCTGGTCTTTGGCGGCTCGGCGTTGGAATCGCTTGGTGTCGATCCCGAAGACGTCGCCGAAGTGATCGAGGACGTGCGGCGCCGCGACACCGCCCGTTTCGAGACGCAACTGGCTGAAGGCGTCCGCGCCGGACAGCGCTTCCTAAAAGGCAATATCGGCACGCCGATTCCGACGCCGCTCTCCACGCCGCGCCGCGCTGGCCAGGCGCTCAACGAAGAGACGGCTGGCGTGCTGCACAAACCCGAACCCGCCGACTGAGCAAGGAATTAGGCATGGAATTGGACAGCAGAGCCCTGTCGGTCACCAAGTTCTGGCGCGATGCCGGCGAGGACGCGTGGTTCGAGAAGAACGAGGCCTTCGATGCCGACTTCCGCGACCGCTTTCTCGATCTGCATTACGCGGCAGCGCGGCGTGAATGCGACGGCTGGCTGGAGCATGCCGAAGGCTCGCTGGCACTGATGATCCTGCTCGACCAGTTTCCGCGGAACTGCTTTCGCGGCACCGGCCACATGTACGCGACCGACCCGCTCGCCAGATATTTTGCCGCAAAGGCGATCGCGGCCGGTCATGATCTGGCGCTCGAAGTAGAAGTCCGCGTCTTCCTCTATCTGCCGTACGAGCATTCGGAACTGCTCGCCGACCAGCACATATCGGTCGATCTGACCCAGGCCCGGGCCGAACCCTATCTCAGCTATGCCGTCGAACACCGCGATATCATTCGGAACTTCGGCCGTTTTCCGCACCGAAACAGGATGCTTGGCCGCGAAACCACCCCGCGGGAGCAGTCGTTCCTGGACGGCGGCGGATTCTCGGGCTGAAAGTTCGGCTGCCACCTCGTTTGGATGTCAGGCCAACCACCAATCGCGGCCGGACGACAATCGCTCGATGCCAGAGGTGTCGACGGCGACCAGCCGGTCCGCGATGCTGCGACCGCTGACCACCAGGCCGGGCGCGATCTCCGCCAGCGGCGCCAGCACGAAGGCGCGCTCCAGCATGCGCGGATGCGGCACCTCCAGCCCGGTCTCGTGAATGACGCGATCGCCGAAAACCAGAATGTCGATGTCGATCAGCCGCGGCCCCCAGCGCTCCTCGCGTACGCGCTTCAGCTTGCGCTCTGCATCGAGGCAGAGGTCGAGCAAGGCACGCGGAGCAAGCCCGGTGGAAATTGCCGCGGCCGCGTTGAGAAAGTCGGGTTGATCGAGCTTGCCCCAGGGCGGTGTGCGATAAAGCGAGGAGACGCCGGTGACACGCGTGTCTGCGTCGGCATCCAGCATGCGCAATGCCGCGCCCATTGATTTTGCCGGGTCGCCAAGATTGCCGCCGAGGCTGAGATAGACAGTACTATTCGGGCCAGACAACGGTCACCTCGACGTAATCGATCACGCCGGGCACCGGAGCGTTCGGCTTGCGCACCGTGATTTCGGCTTTCTTGATCTGCGGAAAACGCGCCGTCAGCGCACGGGCCACTTCGAGCGCCAGCGACTCGATCAGAAAGCGACGCTGCCCGGTGATGATCCTTTCGATCACCGTGAACGCAATGCCGTAGTTGACGGTGTCCTCAATGGAATCCTCGACAAGCGCCCGGCCGGGATCGACGGTGAGAGCGGCATCGACATAGAAGCGCTGGCCGAGCCTCTCCTCCTCGTCCAGCACACCGTGCCGGGCAAAGAAAGCGCAGTTCTTCATGCGGATGACATACATCGCTCAGTTTCTCGCCCGGTCGGTTTGACGCGCCAGCATAGCATCTGCGAGCGCCAACGCGTCCACGTTGAATGCGACATCATGGACGCGAAACAGATCGGCGCCCTTGAGCCGCAAGATGACGCTGGTCGCCGCAGTTCCAACCCCTCTGTCGGCCGCATCTCGGCCGGTAACCGTGCCGATGAAGCGTTTTCGAGACGTGCCGGCCATCAGCGGCAAGCCCAATGTATGCAACTCGGAAAAGCGAGCCATCAGGTCGAGATTTTCCTCCGCCGTCTCCTTGGCGAAGCCGAATCCGGGATCGAGCACGATATGATCGTCGGCAATACCGTTCTGGCGGGCGATCTCCAGCGATTTCTGCAGGAACGCCAATTGATCGGCAATCACGTCCGGCAACTTCTGGCGATCTCGTCCGGTATGCATGATGACAAGCCCGGCGCCGGTGTCGGCGGCAACACGCGCAATGTCGGGCTCACGCTGCAAACCCCAAACATCGTTGACGATATGCGCACCGGCGGCAACCGCAAGCCGTGCGGTGTCGGCGCGATAGGTGTCGACCGAAATCAGCACCTCGCCGGTGCTCGCCAGCGCTTCGATCACCGGCAGGATGCGGGCCTGTTCCTCGCCTGCCGACACGGCGGCGGCACCGGGGCGGGTCGATTCTCCGCCGATGTCGACGACCAATGCCCCTTCCCTGACGATGCGCCGTGCCTGGGTCAATGCCTTTTCGGGGGCCTCGAACAGACCGCCGTCCGAAAAGCTGTCGGGCGTGACATTGAGGATGCCGACGACCACGGCCTTGCCGCCAAGCTCGAGATGGCGCCCATGCGCCAACTGCCACCGCCTGGCCGTCATTGCTCATCAACCATGGAGTTCATCAATCATGTGTGATCCCCAGCGGATCAATTCCGTTGCGCCGGCAACGGCCGTAAAGCAAGGTGGTCGAAGAGGCAACATAATGAAACGATCCATGCTTGGCATGAAACAACTCCTGCTTGGCGCGCTGCTGCTCGCCATCACACCGATCCCGGCGGGTGCGGCCAATCTCGTCAAGACGTATAGCTACTTCGCCGTCGGCGGCAGCACGCTCGACGAAATCGAGGCACAGCTCTTCAAACGCGGGCCGGAGGTGAAAAGCACGGGCACGCGCCATCCGGGCGCCACACAAATGGCTTTCACCACCCGCATCAGCTATGCGCGGACATCGAGCTCCTGCCGGATCACCGATGCCGTGGTGACCGTCAAGGTGAAGGTGATCCTTCCCGAATGGCGCCGGACACGCAAGGCCGATGCCGATGTAAGGCTGTTTTGGGACACCTTGTCGGCCGACATCAAGCGACATGAGGAGCGCCACGTCGAGATCGCGAAGAACTATGGCCGCGAACTCGAAGAGGCGCTGGAAGCCACCTACCCGCAAAGAAACTGCGACGCCGCAAAGGCCAAGGCCGCCGCAATCACGGCGGCCGTTCTGGGCAAGCATGACCGTGCCCAGGTCCAGTTCGACCGTGTCGAAAGTGTCAATTTCGAAAGCCGCATCCTCAAGCTGCTGCGCTACCGGATGGAGCGCATCGGGAACGGTAGACTGCCGCCGACGTGAATCGTGCCCAGGCGTTGTATGGCGGCGCAGGCCAATTGCACTGAAGCGTAGTGCCAGCTTCGAAAAATTTTCGAGCACCGGTCGAAATCGGCCTATACGGGACGACATATGTCATGTTCGCCAGGGCGACCTTCGAAGGATCAATGCGGCTAACGCGGTCAACACGCCGGAAGGGCTGAATGGCGGCCAGTCGCAAGCATACGGATGAATGGACATGGACCAGACTGTCGACAGGCAGACGGTGGTGAAGACCGACTCGCCTCTCAGCGAAAGCGAAAAGAACGCCATCATCGGTGGCGTACTCCTGTCGATGCTTCTGGCAGCGCTTGACCAGACCATCGTCGCACCTGCGATGCCGACCATGGCGCGCCTGCTCGGCCATGCCGAATATCTGCCCTGGATCGTGACCGGTTACCTGTTGACCGCCACAGCGATGGCGCCGCTCTATGGCAAGATATCGGACGTTTATGGCCGCCGGCCAACGATTTACGCGGCAATCCTCATCTTCCTTGCCGGATCACTGGTTAGCGCTATGGCGCCTAACATGCTGGTCCTGATCGTCGGTCGCGCGATCCAGGGCGGCGGCGGCGGCGGCCTGTTTGCGCTGGCGCAGACCGTGATCGGTGACCTCGTGCCGCCGCGCGAGCGCGCGCGCTACTCGGCCTGGATCGCGGGAACCTGGGCGGTCGCCAGCATCGCGGGCCCGCTTTTGGGCGGCACCTTCGCCGAGCATCTCCACTGGTCGCTGATCTTCTGGATCAACATGCCGCTTGGTCTCATCGCCATGGCCATCATCAACAAGCCGCTGAGAAAGCTGCCGATCGCGGCAAAGCACCATCGCATCGATGGCCTTGGCGCTTTGTTGCTCGTCGCGGCCACCGCCTTGCTGTTGCTGGCGTTGAACTGGGGTGGCAGCGAATATCCATGGCTGTCGCGTGAAATCTTCGGGCTGCTCGCCTGTTCGGCTGTCATCTGGAGCGCCTTTGCGTTGCGGCTGCTGCGTGCGGCCGAGCCGCTGATCTCGCTCGAAGTGCTTGGCAACCCGATCGTCCTTGCCGGCACGTTGTCATTGTTCCTGTTGCAGGCCGCCAATATCGGGCTCGCGGTCTACCTGCCGGTCTATTTGCAGTCCATCCTCGGGCTTTCGGCCAGTGAATCGGGAACCGCCATGCTTGGGCTCATGCTCGGCACCGTTGCGGGTGCGACATTCAGCGGCCGCACGATTCCCCGGTTCGTTCATTACAAGCGGATCGCGATGATGGGGGTGACCTTCGCAATCCTGTGCCTCGGCATACTCAGCCTTGTGGCGGGGCATGTTTCCCTGCTGATCGTCGAGGTTCTGACGACGTGCATCGGCTTGGGCAGCGGCACGACATTTCCGGTTGCCACCGTGTCGGTTCAGAATGCCGTCGATCGGGCCCATCTCGGCGTCGCCACCGGCGTACTGATCTTCCTTCGTTCTTTGGGCAGCGCGCTTGGCGTCGCCATCCTTGGTGCGGTCGCGCTCGGCTACGGCCTGCCGCTTGCCGGAGAAAACGTCCAGGCGGCCAGCACCGCCGTCGAGGCACTGGCATTCGTGATGATCTTCATCACCGCGGCAGCGATGCTGGTCATGGCGCTCGTCGCGCTGGTGCTGATGCCGGAAAAGCCGCTGCGCGGCCATCCCGAGGCTCCGGTGCTGGCTGACTGACAAAAGACGTGAAGCGCGTCGGCTGCATTTGAATCAAAGCGACGCGTTCAGGAAGCTTCCACCACGCCGAGCTTCTTCTGCAGGCTGGTCGACGAGGTCGTGTACTGGAACACGATACGCTCGCCGGGGCTGATGATGCGCTTGGCGGCCTGCGCCATCAGCGCCACCTCGTGGAAGCCCGATAGGATCAGCTTCAGCTTGCCCGGATACCAGTTGATGTCGCCGACCGCGAAGATGCCGGGCACCGATGTCTGGAACTTCTCGGCATCCACCGGAATGAGGTTCTCGTGAAGATTGAGCCCCCACTCCGCGATCGGTCCAAGCTTCATGGTCAGGCCGAAGAACGGCAGCATGCGCGTACACGGCACCTCAACATCGCCGTCCGGCCCCTTGATGGTGGCCGATGACAGCTGGCTCTCGGTGCCGGTCAATCCGGTCACTTGCCCGACTTGGAAATGCAGCTGCTTCATCTCCTGCATGGCATACATCTTGTTGACGCTGTCGGGCGCGGCACGGAACTCAGGCCGCCGGTGCACCAGCGTCACGCTCTTTGCCACCGGCTGCAGGTTCAGTGTCCAGTCGAGCGCCGAGTCGCCGCCACCGACAATGACGAGGTCGTGGCCGCGAAAATCCTCCATCCGGCGCACCGAATAGAAGACACTCTTGCCTTCATAGGGCTCGATCCCGGGGATCGGCGGACGCTTGGGTTGAAAGGAGCCGCCGCCCGCGGCAATCACCACCACCTTGGCTTCGAACACCTCGTTCTCGTCGGTGGTGACGTGAAAGCTGCCGTCCTCCAGCTTTTCGAGGCTGGAAACCATTCGGTTGAAGGTGAAGTCAGGCTTGAACGGCGCGATCTGCTCGAGCAGTTTGTCGACCAGTCCTTGCGCCGAGATCGAAGGCCAGCCGGGAATGTCGTAGATCGGCTTTTCCGGATAGAGTTCCGCGCATTGGCCGCCCGGCCGGTCGAGAATGTCGATCAGGTGGCACTTCATGTCGAACAGGCCGAGTTCGAACACGGCGAAGAGGCCGATGGGCCCTGCCCCGACAATGAGGACGTCTGTGGTGATGGTGCCGGTCATGCGATGTGCCTCGCTGCGTGTTGTCGAGACACTGCATGAGCAAGCCGCCGCTGCCAAGCAGCAGCCGGCAAAAAACCAAAGTCTCAGCCCTGGCGGGCGGGCACACGGACAACCAGGCCGTCAAGCGCGTCGCGCACCTTGATCTGACAGGACAGGCGCGAGTTCGGCTGGACGTCGTAGGCGAAGTCCAGCATGTCCTCTTCCATCGCTTCCGGCTCGCCGACCTCGGCCGTCCATGCTTCGTCGACATAGACGTGACAGGTTGCACAGGCGCAGGCGCCGCCGCATTCCGCCTCGATCCCGGGCACAGCGTTGCGGATCGCGTTCTCCATGACCGTCGAGCCGTTTTCGGCGTCCACGTCGAACTGCGTGCCGTCATGGGCGATGAAAGTCAGCTTGGTCATTTGTCACCTGAAGGGAGTTGCAGCCGAGATAATCACTCCGGCGAGCAAGTCAACTGCCGCGCGAAAGCGCCGCCCCGCGACGTTTTTCCGCAAACCGGGTTTGGCGTCGGATTCAGCGACTGATGGCGGCGATGAAATCGCGCACTTCGTCGATCAGGGTGCCGAGCTGCTTGAGCGTCTGGTTGTCTTCCGGCCGGCGCTCGATCTCGGTGACGCAATCGGCGATGGCAAAGGCACCCACGCCCCGAGCCGAGCCCTTGAGCCCATGGGCGAGCAGAAGCCGGTCCTTAATGTCGGCATCGACTATTCTATCGCGCACCGACAGCGCCTGTTGTACAAAGAGCGCCAGCACCTCCTGTTCGAGGCTGCGGTCGCCCATCGTCTGTCGGGCAAGGTGTGCCAAATCGACCGGTCGTGACCGCCTCGATCCGGATACGTCGCCCCCGGGCATTGAGAAGGCAATGCCGCTTTCGCCACGCATGAACTCGAACTCCGTTTCTTCGATCGCCCCAAAAACCTAGGCGATTCCAGTGGACAACGGGTTAATGGATGGCCGCGAAAAATGTTGCGAAAACGGCGCCCAAATCACGGTTGCGTTAACCTTATATTTAAAGTTTTACGTATCCCGCGGAATGCATGTTTTCTTTACCCCCCTGTGTCATTACGATACGAGGGGTCCATTTTCAGCCTCCTGCGCGTGGTACGACAAACAGAATTATAAGGCCCGCGGCAGCTAGTACAGGGTAGCGAAGGCATGGCAAAGAAACCAACGACGACGAGAACTCTCGACAGCGACGTGGCCAGGGAACTGGAGAAGGCGCTTGATATCGACCTCAGCAATGATGTCGGCAGTGGCGACCTCGACATCGCGGCTTCGATGGAGGATCTGGAAGCGCAGATTTCCCAGGCCGCCGACGAGTTGGCACGTGAGGGACGCAATCAGAAATCTGAGTCCGTCGTCAATCAGAGCCAGGCCCAGAGCCAGGCTGCGAAACCCGCGCCCAAGGCCAAGCCTGCCGAGTTGCGCCCCGTGGAAACACGCAATGGTGCCCAGCCCGGGGGTTTCTCGCCGGCCAATGACGATCGCCAGAAGGACTACAAAACGCTCCTGCACAGCCTCAACAGGCGTGCCTCGAACACCATTTACTGGGTTGTCGCCTTCGTTTCGCTCGCCTGGTTCGCCGGCGCCGGCGGTTTGGCCAATGTCCTTTTCGGACCGAGCATCTGGACAATCCGCACGCTAGACCAGTTCCTTGCCCGTCCGGAGCTGATCGGTCTGGCGGTTGCGGCGATCGTGCCCGTCATCCTGTTTTGGGCCTTCGCGGCCATGATTCGCCGCGCCCAGGAAATGCGCATGGCCGCCCAGTCGATGACCGAAGTGGCCTTCCGCCTGACGGAGCCGGAAAACCTTGCCCAGGATCGCGTCATGATGATCGGCCAGGCTGTTCGCCGCGAGGTCGCGGCCATGGGCGAAGGCATCGAACGCACGCTTGCCCGCGCCGTCGAGTTGGAAACGCTGGTTCACAGCGAAGTCAACCAGATCGAACGCTCCTATTCCGAGAACGAATCCCGCATCCGTTCGCTGGTCGACGGGCTCGGCAGCGAACGCGAAGCCGTCGTCACCCATGCCGAGCGCGTCCGAGCCTCGATCAGCGGCGCGCATGAGACGCTGAAGGACGAGATCGGCGCCGCCTCCGACATCATCCGCGACAGCATCCTCAATGCGTCGACCAAATTGTCGATGACCATCACCAATTCTGGCGACACGCTCATCGACCGCATCAACGAAAGCTCGATGTCGATCTTCGATTCGGTGGAAGGCCGGCTCGATTCGATCACCGATCGCCTGTCGACCTCCGGCGAGGCTTTCGCCAGCCTTCTCGACACCCGCATTGCCAAGCTGACGGACACCACGGACGGCCTGACGCGGTCGTTGACCGATCTGCTCGACGATCGCACCACTGGCATGGTGTCGCTGCTTGGCGGCGCCGCGCGCACCCTCAATTCTGAATTCGAGGCCAGCCTCAACGGCATCGAACGCACGCTCGCCGAACGCGGCCAGGCGCTGATCAGCGAGTTCCAGACCCGCGCCGAGGCGCTGGATACCGGAACGCAGAAGCTCAATGCGGCCCTCGAGGCCCGCGCCCGTCAGATCAACGAGACACTGGTCGAGCGCGCCCGCGAAATCGCTCACACCTTTGCCGAGAGCAAGGACACGCTGTCGGCGATGATCGATCGGGGCAAGACCCAGATCGGCGCCGATATGGCCGACATCGTCACCTCGACCTCCTCCATGCTCGAAGCCCGCGCCAGCGACTTCGCCGGGCGCATGGAAGCTGCCCGTCACGTCGTTTCGCGCTCGTTCGACAGCGACATCCAGCGCCTCGCCGACGCCCGGGTCGGCATCGAGGAAGCCGTCGAGAACCACAGCAGAAAGCTGTCCGAAAGCCGCGAGCGCATGGCCGAGGCCATGCAGGCCGATCTGGCGAAGTTCGACGAAAGCCGCGCCGGCATCGATGCGGCGGTGACGAACCAGGTGCAGAAGCTGGCCGAAGGCCGCAGCCTGATCTCGCGTGCGCTCGAAGAGGATCTGCGCAAGGTCAATGAATCGCGGGCGGCTATCGACGCGTCGCTCGGCAGCCATCTCGAAAGGCTGGAAGAAGGCCGCAACAGGCTTTCCGCTGCCCTGGATGAAGACTCAGGGAAATTGGTGCAAGCCCGTACGATCATTGATGAAATGGTTGCCGGTCACGTCGGAAAACTCGCCGAAGGCCGCAACATCCTGTCGCGCGCCCTGGAAGCCGACCTCGGCAAACTGTCCGACAGCCGCGCCGATATCGACGGTCTGGTCGCCGGTCAGGTGGAAAAGATCGCCGAGGGCCGCGCCGTGCTCGCCAAGGCGTTGGAGAACGACATCGTCGGCATCAAGAGCCTCATCGAAACCCATTCCGCCAAACTGGCGGAAGACCGCACGCAGCTTTCCCATTCGCTGGCGGGCGATCTGTCCGGCATACGCGGCCTGATCGAAGGCCATTCGGGACGGCTGGCCGAAGACCGCAGCCTGCTGTCGCAGACCCTCGAAGCCGACCTTGCCAAGCTGGCGGAGAGCCGCTCCAGCATCGACGGGCTGGTCGCCGGTCAGGTCGAGAAGCTGGCCGAAGGCCGCGACATTCTCAAACGCGCGCTGGAATCCGATCTGAACACGATCAAGGGCGTCATATCGAGCCAGTCGGAAAAGCTGGCCGAGGATCGCGGCCAGCTTTCGCGGGTGCTGGAAACCGACCTGCAGAATGTGAACAGCGTCATCGCCGACCACATGAACAGGCTGGTGCAGGATCGTTCGACGCTGTCCAAGGCCCTTGAGGACGACCTCGCCAAGCTGGCGGAGAGCCGCTCCAACATCGACGGGCTGGTCGCCGGCCAGGTCGAGAAGCTTGCCGAAGGCCGCGACATCCTGCGGCGCGCCCTGGAATCCGACCTTAATGCGATCAAGGGCACCATTGCCGACCAGTCGCAGAAACTGGTCGACGACCGGGCACAGTTCGCCCAGGCACTCGAGGCTGATCTCGAAAGCGTCAACGGCTTGGTCAACAGCCATTCCGAACGGCTCGCCCAGGATCGCTCGACCCTGTCGAAGTCGCTCGAGGCTGATCTGGACAGGGTCAACGGCCTGGTCAACAGTCATTCCGAACGGCTCGCCCAGGATCGTTCGACCCTGTCGAGGTCGCTTGAGGCGGATCTCGAAAACGTCGGTGGCCTCGTCAACAGCCACGCGGAAAGGCTTGTCCAGGAGCGGTCGACCCTGTCGAAGGCGCTTGAAGACGACCTCGCCAAGCTCGCCGAGAGCCGCTCCAGCATCGATGGCCTGGTCGCCGGCCAGGTCGAGAAACTCGCGGAAGGCCGCGATATTCTCAAGCGCGCGCTGGAAGCCGATCTGGCCAAGCTGGCCGAAAGCCGCTCCAGCATTGACGGTTTGGTCGCTGGTCAGGTGGAAAAGCTGGCCGAGGGCCGCGACATCCTCAAACGAGCCCTCGAAGCGGACCTGCAGAGGCTGGCCGAAAGCCGCAGCGACATCGATGACGTAATCGCCGGGCATGTCGGCAAGCTTTCTGAAGGCCGCACCATGCTGACCCGGGCGCTGGAAGACGATCTTGGCAAGCTCGCCGAGACCCGCAAGGACGTCGATCGCTCGCTGTCGGGCCACATCGACCAGATCGCCGCGAGGAGCACCGATATCTCAGCGGCAATCGCCGGCGACGTCGAGAAGATAGAGCAGGCGTTCAACCGTCAGACCGGTATCATCGAAGAACGCGCGGGCACCATGGAGCGTGCCCTCTCGACAGGCGTCGACAATATCCGCGGCGTACTTGAGAAGAGCGCCGTATTTGTCGCCGGCGCCCTGCGTGAGAAGGTGCTGGAAGTCACCAGCACGCTGCATGAGCAGGCCGGTGCCGCGTTCAGTGACGCCGACCGCAAGATCGCCGAGCGCGCCGAGCAGACCTCCGCCGCCCTGCTGGCACGGGCCGAAGACATCGCCCGCACCTTCGAGGACGCCGACCGTCGCCTGCACGCCCGCGCTGAAGATACGTCGAACGCCTTGCTCGCCCGCGCCGACGACACGTCCAGCTCGCTGCTGGCACGCGCCCATGAAACCGCCGACCAGCTGGCTGCTCGAGCAAGCCAGATCGCCGGCGCCTTCGACGTGGCGGACCAGAAGCTCGCCGCCCGCGCCCAGGAAACCGCCGACCAACTGACCGCCCGGGCCCAGGACACCGCAGACCATCTGGCCGCCCGTGCAAGCGAGATCGCCGGCACGTTCGACGCAGCCGACCAGAAGCTGGTCGCCCGTGCCATCGAAACGGCCCAGTCGCTGGCCGCGCGCGCCGGCGACATCTTGCGCAATTTCGAAGGCGCCGACCAGCAGCTCGGCATGCGCATCGGCGAGTCGGCCGAAGCGCTTGCCGCCCGTGCTTCGGACCTAGGCCGCATCTTCGATGCCGCCGACCAGCAATTGGTCTCGCGCATCGCCGAAGGGTCGGAAGCATTGTCGAGCCGTGCCTCGGAAATCGGCCGCATCTTCGACGACGCGGATCAGCGCCTGGTATCGCGCATCGCCAACAGCACCGCCACGATCGGCGAGCACGCCGAGACCATCGTCGGTGCCTTTGCCGATACCGAGCAACGGGTCGCCGAACGCGCAAGGCGGACCGGCCAGGAGATGGCCGTGCATGCCCGTGAAATCGAACAGGCGCTAGCCGGCGCCGACGAGCGGCTTGCGTCGAGCGCTGCGGCTACGGCCGCCCGTGTCGAAGAGCAGGTCTCTGGCGTCGAGAACCGTCTCGCCCACACGGCCGAGACGATGGGCCAGAAGCTCAACGAGCAGGTGTCGAATGCCGAGGCGCAACTCGTCTCGCGCGCCAACGTCATCGCGGAAACGTTCACCGCGGTTGGCCAGCATATCGGCCAGAGCACCAACGATGCCGCCAAGACGATCGGCGCCAACACTCGCGAACTCAACACCATGCTCGCGGCACGTTCGGCCGAAATGTCGAAGATCCTCGACGAAACAGCACGGCCTTTGGTCGAGCGCTTCGCGCAAGGCGGCTCGGAACTGCAAAAGAGCATGGAAGCGGTCACCGAACGCGCCACCGAGAAGCTGCGCAGCGAGAATGCCGCACTTGTCGACGCACTCGCCAGCCGTACCGCCGAGACCTTGTCGGCGGTCGAAGGCGCCCGCTCGTCGCTGTCCGACAGCGTCGCCGACCTCATCGGCCGCATGACCAAGTCAAGCTCGCAGCTCGGTCAGCTGATCGAACAGGCCGCGGTCAATCTCGGCCAGGTCGATGAACGCCTCAGCGGCAGCACGCAAAGTTTCGCCGCCACCACCGAGAAGGCCGCGCAGACCTTTGCCAGCTCAGCGCGTCTGGTCGATTCGAACACGACAAGGCTGACGGAACTGTCGTCGTCCACCTTGCGCGAGGTCGCGTCGATCGCCACCAAGTTCGACGAACATAGCCGCCTGCTCTCCAGTGCTTCGGACCTGTTGAGCTCGGCCCAGAGCAATTTGGAACACACGCTCGAACGGCAGTCGTCGCTCGAAGACCTCGCCGTCGGCCTGGTCAAGAAGTCGGAAGATCTCGAAAGGGTTATGCGCTCGTTCGAAAATCTCGTCGGCCAGACGCTGCAGAACGCCGAAGGCAAGACGATGGAGTCGGCCGACAAGATCCGCAACGCCATCACCGACGTCGTCGACTCGGCCACCAAGCGCTTCGCCGATGCGACCGAGGAGATGCGGCGGACCGCAGGCTCTATCAAGAGCGAACTCGACTTGACCCGCGCCGAGCTCAAGAAGGGCGTCATCGAAATGCCCGAGGAGGCCAAGGAATCGACCTCGGCCATCCGCCGCGCCGTTTCCGAGCAGATCAATGCGCTGAAAGAGCTGTCCGAGATCGTTGCGAAATCTGCCCGCAATGGTGAGGGATCCGAGCCACGCAATCTGCGCCCGGCGCCGCAAGCGCCTGCCGCACGAGCCGCCGAACCGCCGCGTCGCGCACCGGAAGCGCCGCAGCCGGAGCTGCGCTCACCTCAGGCGCCCTTGGGCGGCCCTGCATTGCGCGGCACGCTCGACCTTGAGCGTCCGGCCGACGCGGCACCGCGTCCGCGCCCGGACGCCAATGCCCGCACGCCTCAGGGCGGCTGGGTGCGCGATCTGCTGACCGCGGCGTCGAATGAAGAGGATCTGAGGCCAGCGGCACCCTCGGTCCCGGCGGAAGCGCCGCGCGCGGCGCCTGCCCAGCGCTCGCCCCTGCATGTCGTGGAATCGCTGAACTCGCTGTCCGTCGATATCGCGCGGGCCATCGACCACGACGCATCGATCGAGTTGTGGAACCGCTACCGGCGCGGCGAGCGTGACGTGTTCACGCGGCGGCTCTACACGCTGAAGGGTCAGCAGACGTTCGACGAGATCCGTCGCAAGTACCAGGCGGAGGCCGAGTTCCGCGCCGCCGTCGACCGTTACTGCGACGATTTCGAGAAGCTGCTCAAGGATGTCTCGCGCAACGACCGCGACAACATCATGGCGCAGACCTACCTGACGTCGGACACCGGCAAGGTCTACACCATGCTGGCCCACGCCAGCGGCCGCCTGCACTAGGGACGGCTGCTGCAACAAACAAAAGGCGGGAAATTTCCCGCCTTTTTCGTGTCGACCTATTTGCATTGTTGGCGCATCTACGTCGCTGCGGCTGTTGCAGCGCCACTGACTACAACGTTGGCAGAAGTGTTATGCGATCAAGCCTTTACGGAAATCAGATCACCGAATCCGTCCAGCGCACGATCTGCCTGGCAGCATCGCCGAACGCGTTGTCGAGTGCGCTGACATAGGCTGGGTTGCCACCGCCTGAAACAGGCGCTGAGGCGGTGAAGCTCTTGGAGGCACGCACCTCGCCATTGCGGTCGTTGAGGATGCGCACGAACAGGTCGACCTCCGCATGCTCGCCGCCGTCGACGCTCACCTCGAACGATCGGATCTCGACGATCACCTGATAATCGATGGCCAGGCCCTCGCCCGGCTTGCCGACGCCGGCAAAACTGCCCGAACGCTGGAACGTCTCGGCCAGCCGCGCCTGCACGATCAGCGGCAGCCGGTCGGCCCACTGCGCTCCCTTGAGATACTGGAGCGAGCGATCCGATGGCTTGATGACGATGTTCTGGCTGTCCAGTGCCTTGAGCGCCGACGGCTGCGCGATCAGGATCTGGCGACGGCTGTGGCCGCGCGCTTCAACCGAAGGCGCCGACAGCTCAAAGGTGTCGAGTGGCGCAGGCTTGCCTCCAAACACCGCGCAGCCGGCCAGCGTCAGGGCAAGCAGTGCCGCAGCCGATGTCAACCCGCCCGTTCTCAACCACACAGACTTCACGCGCGATCCCCGTTGTCCCCGGATCGTAAGATCAACCCGCTTTTGCGGCTCATGTTATTGGGGCGCACCAACTCCGAAGTCAACGCCGCGCCCTGCCATCGAACTGCCTTACCTCGCCTTCGCCACCCGAAAGGATGCGCTGCGGATTGCGGCTGAGATCGGTCACCGCCTCCTCGATACGGCCGATCGAGCGGCGGCTGTCCTGCACCAGTGCCTCGACATTCGACAGCCCCTGGCCCGAGAAACGCGCCAGATTGTCGGTTATGACGCCAAGGCGGGCATTCAGCGTGTCGGCAACCTGCTTGAACGATTTCAGTGTGGCCCTGGCGTCGGCCATCACGCCATCGGCCTGCCCGGAACCGAGCAAGTGGTCGACCCTGGCGAGGATGCCATCGACACGCACCGAGGCATCGTTGAGCCGCTGCGCCAGTTGCTTGGCATCCTTGATCGTCTGGTTGATGTCGTCGGCCCGGTTGGCGAACTTGTCAGTCACCTCTGCGATGTCGGCGGCGGCCTTGTTGGCGCTTTCGCTGGCCTTCTGGATGTTGGCAAGCGCTGTGCGCACCTGCGCCGGATCGATGCCGTCGAGCACGCCGTCGACCTTTGCCAGAGTGCCTTGCGTCTGCTTGGCGAAATCGTTGACCGACCCGACCGCCGTGTCGACGTTCTTGATCACGCCGTCGAGCTGCCGCGACGTTTCCTTGAGGTTGCCTGTCACCGTGTCGACATTGGCGACAATGCTCTTGATCTTGTCCTTGTCGACGGCATTGAGCAGGCCTTCGGCTGCCTTCAGCGTGCCGTCGAGCTTGCCGGAAACGCCTTTCAGCTCATCGGCCAGCGCACTGGCGGCGGACAGGAACTTGTCGATGCCGTCCGAATTCTTGGCCAGCGCATCGGAGAAGGTCTGCACGTTGTGCACGGTCTGGGTCAGTGGTCCGCGAACGTCCTTGGTGAAGCCTTCCAGCTCCGTGAGCACCTTGTCGGCGCGGGTGAAGATGTTCTGCGCTGTCTGCAAAAGGTTGGTCACGGCAGAGGGATTGGCGACGATCTCGGCGACCTTGCCTTCCTTTTCCGCCTGGTCGAGGAGTTTTACTTCCTTGGGGTCGGCGCCCTTGAGCTCGATATTGGCCTGTCCGGTGAGGCCAGCAAGACCGATATCGGCCTGCGTCGACTTGGTGATCGGCGTCAGGCGATCGATCTCGGTATCGGCGATGGCGACTGTCGGATTGTCGACGTCGATATAGACGCGCCTGACATCGCCGACCTTGACGCCGTTGAACAGCACGAAACTGCCGCGGCCAAGCCCGGACGCCGAACCCGGGATGCGCACGCGCAGCACCGTCGTCTCGCCCTTTTCGCCGATCGCAGCCGTCCAGTAGACGAAGGCGAACGCCGACAGGATCGCGGCCAGCGTGAAAATGCCGACGATGACGTAGTTGGCTCTGGTTTCCATTATCCCACTTATGGCTATGCGCGCGCCGCAAGATCAAGTTGCCGGGCGCGTTTTCCGCGGAAATAGGACTTTACCCACGGCTCCTCGCTCTTCAGCATGTCGTCGATGGTTCCTTCGACCAGCACTTTCTTGTTGCCGAGCACGGCCACGCGGTCGCAGGCGGTAAAAAGCGTGTCGAGATCATGCGTCACCATATAGACGGTCAGGTCCATGGTATCGCGCAGCTTGACGACCAGTTCGTCGAATTCCGCCGCGCTGATCGGATCGAGGCCGGATGTCGGCTCGTCGAGGAAGACGATATCGGGGTCGAGCGCCAATGCCCGCGCCAGCGCCGCTCGCTTGATCATGCCTCCGGAAAGTTCCGACGGAAACTTATGCGCCGCGTCCGGCGGCAATCCGACCAGCTCGACCTTGAGCATCGCCAGTTCGTCCATCAGCTTTTTCGGCAGGTCAAGATATTCGCGCATCGGCACCTGGACGTTCTCCAGCACCGTCAGGGCTGAAAACAGCGCACCGTGCTGGAACAGCACGCCAAGCCGCATATCGACGCGCAGGCGCTCAACCTCGCTCGCCTTCTCGATGTCGAGGCCGAACAGCTTGATCGTGCCCGACTGTTTGCGCGTCAAGCCGAGAATGGTGCGCAACAGAACGGATTTGCCGGCACCCGAGGCACCGACAAAGCCGAGAATCTCGCCGCGCCTGATATCGAGCGACAGCTTGTCGAGGATGACCTTGTCGGCGAAGGACACGGTGATGTCATGCGCGGAAAGCACGATGTCGCCCTCACCCGTGTGGTCCGCCACCGCACCTGCCTTTTTCCGGTTTCGCAGCTTCATCTCAGAACTCGATCGCTGCGTAGAAGATGGCGAAAAGTCCATCGAGGATGATGACGACGAAGATCGACTTCACCACCGAAGCGGTCACGTGCTGGCCAAGCGATTCCGCGCTGCCGCCGACTTTCATGCCCTCGACCGAGGCAATCGTGCCGATGATCATCGCCATGAACGGCGCCTTGATCAGGCCGGCAAAGATGGTGCTCAGATCGATAGCGACGCGCAACCGGTCGAGGAAGGCGGCGGGCGGGATATCGGAATAAAGCCAAGCGGCGACGATGCCGCCACCAAGTGCCGCGAAATTGGCGATGATGGTCAGGCACGGCAAGGCGATCACCAGCGCCACCAGCCGTGGAAACACCAGCACGCCGATCGGGTTGAGCCCGATGACCTTCAGCGCATCCACCTCTTCGCGCATTTTCATCGAGCCGATCTCGGCGGTGATCGCGCTGCCCGAGCGGCCGGCGATCATGATCGCCGTCATCAGCACGCCGAGTTCGCGCAGGATCAGCACGCCGACGAGATCGACGACGAAAATATCGGCACCGAAATAGCTGAGCTGATAGGCGCCTTGCTGGGCAACGATGGCGCCGACGATCGCCGACATCAGCACCACCACCGGAATGGCGCCGACACCCATGCGGTCGATCTGGTTGAAGATCGCCGCCGGGTTGACGGCATGACCACGGCCGAGCTTCATCTGCGCGCCGCGGATGGTGGCGCCGAGGATGTTCATCGAAGAAAGGAAATCGTCGCGCATCTCGTAGACGCGCCGGCCGACCGCCTCCAGCGCGCGAATGACGATGTTGGGCGGTCGCGCCGGGCCGGATTCGCGGTCGCGCCGCACAGCCTCGCCCACCGCGTCGAGCAGGATCGACGCGATCTCGCTCTGGCCTTGCAACTGGATCTTGACGCCCTTCTTCTCGAAGGCGCTGACCAGCCGGTCGATCAGCCAGGCGCCGGCAGTGTCCATCTTCTCGATCTTGGAAAGATCGAGCGCCAAAATCTTGAAACCGCTGCGTTTCTCTATTCTGCGCAGGTCGGCGTCGATCAGCGCCACGGTCCGTGTCGTCCAGGTTCCGGAGAAGGCGCAGCCGAGAACGCCATCCTCCTCGCCGATCGCCACGCGCGGTTCGTGGTCAGCCTTCCCTGCGGTCGTGCCGCTTGCGTCGCGCTTGCCGATGTTGAACATGGCATCCTGTTTAGCTTGACGGGTCTGACCTGTCGATTTGCCGACAACCCTTGTCGCACAGCAGGAGCAGAAAAATATGGCGCGTGTCATTTCGGTCGAGGCCGAGCGTTTTCCAATCGCCGGAACCTTCACGATTTCGCGCGGTTCCAAGACTGAAGCCGAAGTGATCTCCTGCACGATCAGCGAGGGCAGCCACGCCGGCCGCGGCGAATGCGTTCCCTACAAGCGCTATGGCGAGACCATGGACGGCGTGCGCGAGGCGATCGAGGCCATGCGCGACCGGATCGCCGGCGGCATCAGCCGAACCGCCTTGCTCACGGCCATGCCGGCCGGAGCTGCCCGCAACGCCATCGACTGCGCCCTCTGGGATCTGGAGGCAAAGGTCAGCGGAACATCCGTAGCCGATGCCATAGGTGCTGCTCCCTTACGGACGCTCGAAACCGCCTACACGCTGTCGCTCGGCGAACCGGAGGCGATGGCGGCACAGGCCCGCGCCAATGCGGCGCGGCCCCTGCTCAAGGTCAAGATCGGTGGCGACAACGATATCGCGCGCATCCGTGCCGTGAGGCAAGCAGCGCCCGACAGCCGCATCATTCTCGATGCCAATGAGGGCTGGACCGACGACAATATCGTTGCGAACCTCGCTTTTGCCGCCGAGCAAGGCATTGCGCTGATCGAACAGCCGCTGCCGGCCGGCCATGACGAGATCCTGCGCCATATTGCGCACCCGGTGCCGATCTGCGCCGATGAAAGCGTGCACGAGGTGAAGAACCTCGGAGATCTTATCGGCCTCTACGACGCCGTCAACATCAAGCTCGACAAGTCCGGCGGCCTGACAGCCGCCCTTGTGTTGCGCGATCGCGCCCGCGAACTCGGTTTCGGCGTGATGGTCGGCTGCATGGTCGGTACGTCGCTGGCGATGGCGCCGGCGGTGCTGCTCGCTCAGGATGCCGATTTCGTCGACCTCGACGGTCCGCTGCTGCTCGCTCGCGACCGTGTGCCCGGCCTTGTCTATCGGGGATCGCTGGTGTCACCGCCTGAGAAGGCGCTGTGGGGCTGAGCGCGCCGCAAGCCCGATCAGCACCAGGCCGATCAAGGCGATCGGGACCATGGCAAAAAAGCCGTCGACACCGAACCGCTCGTAAAGCGGGCCGGATGCCAGCGTCATTATCGCCATGAAGAAGCCGTTGGAGAAATAGGCGATGCCCTGCGCGGCACCGGTTCGTTCCTCGGAGACCGTTTCGCCGATCATCTTCTGCAGGCCGATCAGCACCAGCGCCACCGAGACCGAGTGCAGCGTCTGGACGCCGAAAAATCCGGCAACGCCGAGGCCGAGCGGCCAAACCAGCGGAAAGGCGATCCAGCGCACGATCGCGCCGATCCCCGCCATCGCGATAATCGACACGACGGAAAACCGGTCGAAAAAGCGGGTGAACATCATGAACATGCAGACTTCCGAAACCACGCCCCACGCCCACAAAAGGCCAACAACCGAATCGCTGATACCGATCGATTTCCAGTAGATGGAGACGAAGCCGTAGAGGAATGCGTGGCTGGCGGTGATGACGCCGACACCGATCGAAAAATACAGGAAATATGGGTTGAGAAGCTTCGGCGCGGCGTGCTGGATATCGGTGGCCGACAGCGGCGAGGCGCGCCGCGGACGGCCAAGACGCGGCGCCAGCAGGCCGGCGGCAAGAGCGCCGACAAACGCCACGAGAATGATCACCGGAACGGCCCGAGAGCCTGTCGCCGACAGAATGAAGCCCCCCGCGACATTGGCGAACAGATAGGAGATCGAGCCCCATTTGCGCATGCTCGTATAGTTCGAGGCGAAGCGGCGCACGCCTGAAAGCGCCAGCGAATCGGCGATCGGCGAATGCGGCGTCCACACGATTGTCAGCGCCAGCGACACCGCCAGCACCGTGGCATAGGTCGGCACCAGGAAATAACCCGCCGACAAGAGCAGCGACGCAGCCACCAGCGCTACATAGACATCGGCGCGGTCCCTGGCACGGTCGGCGAGCGCAGTCAGCAATGGCGTCGTCACCACGCGCAGGAACATGGGCGCCGCCAGAATGACGGCGATCTGCTCGGCATGAAAACCCTTGGCCTGCAGCCACAGCGGAAAATATGGCAGATGTGTTCCGAGCGGCACGAACAGCGTCGCGAAGATCATGCTCATGCGCAGTTCGAAATGGCGCGGCTTGACGAGTTGTTCGGGCGAAAGCGGCGGCAGGGACATGAATCGATCCAATCACGCTGCACTCGACCTGACGGCAACGTGTATCGATCCCTTAACATGGGCAAAAACCCGGCGGAACCGATTGGACCAATCGATTGATCCCGGACCCGGGACGACCGCCGGCGCTATGCCGCCTGCCCTACCCGTTCTTCGATGAGCAGCGGGATAAAGGGCTCGTCCGGCGCCTCGGGCAGCACCTGTGCCCAGGTCAGGATTTGCATCCGGCCGTCAAAATGTTCGACCACTGCCGTGCAGCTTTCCACCCAGTCGCCGGTGTTGATGTATTGGACATCGCCAAAATTCTCGATGACGGCATGATGGATGTGGCCACAAATGACGCCGTCGACATGCGAGCGGCGCGCCTCGTCCGCAAGCATGGTCTGGAACGAGCCGATGAAGTTCACCGCCTTCTTGACGTTGACCTTGGCCCAGGAGGAGAACGACCAGTATGGCAGTCCGAGCAGCTGGCGCAGCCGCGTCACCACGCGGTTGACCAGCATGGCCGCGTCATAGGCGTGATCGCCGAGATAGGCCAGCCAGCGCGCATTGTGGACGACGGTGTCGAACTGGTCGCCGTGGATGACGAGCAGGCGCTTGCCGTCGGCGGTCTCGTGGATGGCGCGGTCGGCGACGACGATGCCGCCGAAATGCACACCCTGGAACTGGCGGGCGAATTCGTCATGGTTGCCGGCGATGTAGGTGATGTTGGCGCCCTTGCGCGCCTTGCGCAGCAATTTCTGCACGACATCATTGTGGCTTTGCGGCCAGTGCCAGTTCCGCCGCAACCGCCAGCCGTCGACGATGTCCCCGACCAGATAGATGATATCGGCATCGTGATGGCGCAGGAAATCGATCAGGAATTCGGCCTTCGCCGCCTTCGAGCCCAAATGGACATCGGAAATGAACATGCTGCGGAAAGTGCGGGGCTCTTGGCCGGACATCGCGATTTTCACCGTTGCTTTCGCGACAGCCTATGCCCCGATTCATGCAACAACCGTATGACGGTTGCGATTGGTCCAGCCGAGGGACTAGCTTGCCGCCGGCTCACAAGGAGAAATCATCATGGATCTCGGCATCAGCGGGAAAAAGGCCATCGTCTGCGCTTCGAGCAAGGGACTTGGACGCGGTTGCGCGATGGCGCTGGCGGAAGCCGGCTGCGACATCGTCGTCAACGGGCGCAATGCAGATCTGGTGGCGAAAACCGCCGCGGAGTTGCGCCAGCGTTACGGCGTCACGGTGACGGAAGTCGTTGGTGACGTCTCCAAGCCCGAGGTGCAGAAGGCGCTGCTCGCGGCCTGTCCGGAACCGGATATCCTCGTCAACAACAATGGTGGACCGCCACTTCGCGATTTTCGCACGCTCGACCGCGAAAAGATCCTCGAAGGCGTCACCCAGAATATGGTGACGCCGATCGAGCTGGTCCAGGCTGTCCTCGACGGCATGGCGGCGCGCGGCTTCGGCCGTATCGTCAACATCACTTCACTATCGGTCTACGTGCCCATTCCTGGCCTCGACCTGTCGTCCGGCGCGCGCGCCGGCCTGACATCGTTCCTGGCCGGCGTGGCGCGGACGGTGGTGGATCGCAACGTGACCATCAACAGTCTTTTGCCGGGCAAGCTCGACACCGACCGGCTGCGCGGACCGCACGAGGCCGGCACATCAGAAGATCCTGCCGCAGCTGCCGCACGCAAGACCCGCATCAGCGCCGATGTTCCGGCCAAGCGGCTCGGCACGCCGGAGGAATTCGGCCAGATCTGCGCCTTCCTGTGCTCGGTCCATGCCGGCTATCTGACGGGGCAGAACATACCGGTCGATGGCGGTCTCTACGTCAGCGCCTTCTGATCGAAGCGCCTGCCAACCAGCAGGACTCATTTGCTATCGAATCGGCATAACTCATTGATAGTTAACCGTTTTATACGCACCGCCGGGTAAAGCTGCCGGCGCGTCATTTAGCGTCGCGAAAAACCTCGGCTGCATGCTAAAAGGGGTCTTCACGCAGATTCCGAGGGAGCAGCCGCATGGAAGGCGAGAGCAAAAAGACGGCACGTTCGGACCTCGACGAAGCCGCCCTCTACTTCCACAAGCACCCAAGGCCGGGAAAGCTCGAGATCCAGGCGACCAAGCCGCTCGGTAACCAGCGTGACCTCGCGCTCGCCTATTCGCCAGGCGTCGCCGCCCCTTGCCTGGAAATCCGCGACGATCCGGCGAGCGCCGCCGACTACACCGCGCGTGCCAATCTGGTCGGCGTCGTCTCCAACGGCTCGGCCGTGCTCGGCCTCGGCAATATCGGCCCGCTGGCCTCCAAGCCGGTCATGGAAGGCAAGGCCGTCCTGTTCAAGAAGTTCGCCGGCATCGACGTCTTCGACATCGAGATCGACGCGCCGGGGATAGAGCGAATGGTCGAGACGATCTCGGCGCTGGAGCCGACCTTCGGCGGCATCAACCTCGAAGATATCAAGGCGCCGGAGTGCTTCGAGGTCGAGGAGCAGTTGAAGGCCCGCATGGGCATACCGGTGTTCCACGACGACCAGCACGGCACCGCCATCATCGTCGCCGCCGCCGTGCTCAACGGACTGGAATTCGCCGGCAAGACCATAACGGACATCAAGATCGTCAGCTCTGGCGCCGGTGCTGCCGCCCTTGCCTGTCTGAACTTGCTGGTTTCGCTTGGTGCGCGGGTGGAAAACATCTGGGTCACCGACCGATTCGGCGTCGCCTATAAGGGGCGCACCGACGAGATGGACCGCTGGAAAGATCCTTATGTGAAGGACACAGACGCACGCACGCTGGCCGATGTCATATCAGGCGCCGACGTCTTTCTCGGCCTGTCGGCTGCAGGCGTGCTGAAGCCGGAACTGCTCCAGCATATGGCGCCGAAGCCGCTGATCCTGGCGTTGGCCAACCCGAATCCCGAGATCATGCCGGAGGTGGCGCGCGCGGCGCGCCCTGATGCGATGATCTGCACCGGCCGGTCCGATTTTCCCAATCAGGTCAATAATGTATTGTGTTTTCCTTACATTTTTCGTGGTGCGCTCGACTGTGGCGCCAGCGCCATCAACGAGGAGATGAAGATGGCGGCAGTGCGGGCGATCGCAGCGCTCGCCCGTGAAGAACCTTCCGACGTCGCCGCCCGTGCCTATTCCGGCGAGACGCCGATCTTCGGCCCCGAGTTCCTGATCCCCTCGCCCTTCGATCCGCGCCTGATCCTGCGCATCGCCCCGGCGGTCGCCAAGGCTGCCTGCGATACCGGTGTCGCGACCAGGCCGATCACCGACTTCGCCGCCTATATCGACAAGCTCAACCGCTTCGTCTTCCGCTCCGGCCTGGTGATGAAGCCGGTGTTCTCGTCGGCCAAGGCATCGACCGCCAAGCGCGTCATCTACGCCGACGGCGAGGACGAACGCGTGCTGCGCGCCGCCCAGGTGGTGCTCGAGGAAGGCATCGCCGAACCGATTCTGATCGGCCGCCCGCATGTCATCGAAGTGCGCCTGAAGCGCTATGGGCTGCGCATCAAGCCCGGCGTCGATTTCGGTCTAATCAATCCAGAGGACGATCCGCGCTATCGCAACTATGTCGAGCTGCTGATCGAACTCGCCGGCCGCCGCGGCGTGACAACGGAGGCCGCGCGCACCATGGTGCGGACCGACAACACGGTGATCGCAGCACTTGCGCTGAAGCGCGGCGATGCCGACGCCATGGTTTGCGGCCTCGAAGGACGCTTCGAGCGGCATCTGCGCAACGTCACCCTGATCATAGGCCCGCGCACCGGCGTCAGGGATCGCGACCTCTCCACGCTCTCGATGCTGATCTCGCAGCGCGGCATCATCTTCCTCACCGACACGCATGTCTCCGTCGACCCGACGGCCGAGGAGATCGCCGAGATGACGGTGCTGGCAGCAGAAGAAATCCAGCGTTTCGGCATCGAGCCGAAGGCAGCACTCCTGTCGCATTCCGATTTCGGCTCGCGCGATTCGCCGAGCGCGATCAAGATGCGGCAAGCAGCGGCGATCCTGGCGCGCATCGCGCCCGAGTTGGAGTGCGACGGCGAGATGCACGCCGATACGGCGTTGTCGGAGCATCTGCGTCAACGCGTCTATCCCCACTCCAGGCTGAAGGGCGAAGCCAATCTGCTGGTGTTCCCCAACCTCGATTCAGCCAACATCACGCTGACCGCGCTCAGGACCATGATGGATGCACTGCATGTCGGGCCGATCCTGCTCGGCACCGACATGCCGGCGCACATATTGACGCCTTCGGTCACGTCACGCGGCGTGGTCAACATGACGGCACTGGCCGTGGTCGAAGCCGCCAACAAGGCGCAGGCCGTCGTCAATCTGGGCTGAACGCGGATTTCGCGGTAAACTGCAGTTAACCGCGAACACGGTAGCCTTGCGGGCCAGCGGGCGGGATTTGGGCAGGCGGAGTTTGGGTGGATGCCAAGCGGAGGGTGGAAGCAGGCGCATGCTGCCGTGCTGCTTGGCCTCCTATTGTCCGCAACATGGTGGGTAGCCGAGCCACAGGCCGCCTCGCGGGTCTGCCGCCAGTTGGAAAACGACCTTGCCGCAGCCCCTCGCGGTGGCGGTGGCGGTCCGGCGCTGATCCGGAAATACGAGTCCGCAATTGCCCGGCAACGCGAGCAGATTTCGAAGGCTCGCAGCCAAGCGAGCCGGGCTGGGTGCGGCTTTTCGCTGTTTGGCCGCAACCTCGATCAATGTGCCGGGCTCAACGCCACGATCGACCGTATGAATGCCAATCTCGATGCGCTGCAGAGCAAGCGCGAGCGGCTGGCCGACGGCGGCTCGCGCCGTGACCGTGGACGCATCCTGGCGGCGCTTGATGCCAATGGCTGCCGCGACGACACAGTTGCGCCAAGGCGCGCGCCGCTGCAGGAAGCCAACCGCGAAGGCGGCAGCACAAATCTGTTCGATCAGCTTTTCGGCGGCAACAGCCAGCAGCTCGATACATCGGATACGCTTGATCAGCTTGACGATCCCGGCGAGGAGCGCAGCGTCCGCCGGGTGCTCAACCGGCCCGGCGTACCGGACTTTCCAAGCGTCGGCGGCGAATTCCACACCTCCTGTGTGCGCACCTGCGACGGCTACTTCTTCCCGATGTCGAACTCGGCCTCGGCAGGCGATTTCGAACGTGACCAGAAGAATTGCGAATCGAGCTGCCCCGGCACCGAGATGCAGGTCTTCTATTCGCGCGGCATGGACGACGATTCGGCCTCGATGACATCGTCAGTCACTGGCCGGCCCTACAGCGAATTGCCGACCGCCTATCTCTACAAGCAGCCAGACATGTCGCGGCCGCCGGCCTGCGGCTGCAATGCCGCGCAGAATTTCCGGATCATCGCCGGCAACCCGCCGAATCCGGAACGATCCCAGCCCGAAACGAATTCTGCACCGATCATCCCGGTCCCGGTTTCCAAGCCGGACCCCGGTTCCGATCCGGAAACCTTGGCCAATCTGCAAGGCGGGCTCGACCGCGAGGCGATCAAGAGGCTTTCCGCCAAACCGGTGACGTCGCCGGTATCAGCCTTGCCGCCGGACCAGCGCAAAATCAGGGTCGTCGGGCCAACGTTCCTTCCCGACCCATCAGCGGCAATAGATCTGCAAGCTCAGGCCCCGAAGGCAGCCCGGTAAGGGCAAGCCTGAGCGGCATGAACAAGGCCTTGCCCTTGCGCTCGGTCGCTTCCCTTATCTTGCCCGTCCAATCCTTCCAGATCGTCGCGGTCCAGGGTTCCTCCGGCAGCAGATCGAACGCCTGTTGAAGGAAATTGCGGTCGTCATCGGAAAATTCCGGCTTCTCCTGCGGTCCTTCGCGCAGGATACGCCACCAGTTGGCCGCATCGGCCAGCCTGTCGAGATTGCCACGCACTGCCAGCCAGAACGGTTCGGCCTCTTCGCCCGAGACGCCGAGCACGATCAGCCGGTCTTGCGCCTCGGCGAATGGCATGTGGTGCAGCAGCGTCCGGTTGAGCACGAACAGCTCGTCCGGATCGAATTTGGCCGCGGATTTCGATGTCGCCGAGGGATCGAAATGTTCGGCGAGTTCACTCATCGTCGGCATCGCCGCGACATTCTCCGAGGTGCCGACCAGCACGGCCAGCGAAGCGACCGCCATCGGCTCGATGCCGTCCTCGCGCAGGCTTTCGATGGAGAGCGCGCCGGTGCGCTTCGACAGCCCCTCGCCCGATGCGGTGGTCAGCAGATTGTGGTGGCCGAATACTGGCGGCTCGGCCGCCAGCGCCTTGAACAGCGCAATCTGCACGCCGGTGTTGGTGACGTGGTCGTCGCCACGGATGATATGACTGATGCCCATCTCGATGTCGTCGACCACGGAGGGAAGCGTATAGAGGTAAGTACGGTCCTCGCGAACCAGCACTGGATCGGAAAGCGAGGCGAGATCGACGGTTTCCTCGCCGCGCACCAGATCGTTCCACTGGATTTCGGTGCGTTCCGGCTGTTGCGGATCGCCCGAGAAATTGGGGAGGAGAAAACGCCAGTGCGGCCGGCGTCCATCGGCCCGGTATTCGGCGATCTGCTCGTGCGTCAGGGCCAGCGCCTCGCGGCCATAGACCGGTGGCAGCCCGCGCGTTCGGCGCACCTTGCGGCGGAGATCGAGCTCCTCCGGCGTTTCGTAGCAAGCATAAAGAACACCTGATGCCTTCAGCCTCTCAACCGCCGCGTCATAGATTTCGAAACGCCGCGACTGGTACTCGGTGGCGTCCGGGAAAATGCCCAGCCAATGCAGATCATAGAGGATGGCGTCGGAAAATTCCTGCTTCGAGCGGGCCATGTCAGTGTCGTCGAAGCGCTGGATGAAGCGGCCCTTGTTGTTCATGGCAAACAGCCAGTTGAACAAGGCCGTGCGCGCATTGCCGATATGGATGCGGCCGGTTGGCGACGGGGCGAAACGAACGGTAACTGTCATAAACGGGGCGTACCGGATGCTTTTGCGATTGACAAGACGCGCCCCCACGCTGCCCGGCAGACATAGAACATGGCGACTGGAATGAAAAGACCGGGCGCCGTGCGCCTCGGTCGCCGCTGGTGGCGGCCAATCCGGCGGCGCCCGCCACGTCCGACCGCAGCCGGCCGGAACGGGTCGTTGAAGGCGATCAGCGGCCGAAGTCATCGGAACTGAGGCGGGTCCAGCGGTCGCCCATCACCCCACCGATAAAGACATCGCCGGAGCGGACCGCTTCCGCAACCTCGGCGATTCGCGAGCGGACCATCGTCCCCCCGGCATAGCGGAAGAAGAGATTCTTATAGCCGAAGAGTTGAGGCATGAATCTGCTCTGTGTCTGCCCGGTGATACCCACGCAGTCCATTGCCCACGCAGCCGCGATGAGACCGTCCAGCGTCGCGCGCCAGTGCGATCCGGACGCCTGGATTTGCAACAGACTCGCGATGTCGCCGGCTTGACCGTAGAAGGCATAACAACCGAGCATTTTGCCCGTCTCGTCGTAGCTTCCACCAAAATGAAGTGGGCCGTCGGCCCGCTTCTCGGCCGCCAGTGCGAGCAGCCGTGGCAACTCGCCATTCTTCCAACTTGGACGAAGGGAGTAATCGGACAGGAGGGTCGGCAGCCGCTCGGCAAATTGTGCGGCATCGATCGGCTTGCAGTAGACGCGTTGCGACGGCGAAGCCTGGACGGGGGGCTCGAACCGTCTTTTCGCAAGACTATCCAGTGCTCGTGCGCAGGGATCGAGCGCCAAGCGAAGCAGGCCGGGCCATTTACGGTGCAGCGTGGCGGCGGCCATCGCGGCCGGCCGGAAAACATAGGTCCATCCGAGACAATGCACCGGCAGAAGCTGATATTTCATCGGGCGCGCGAAGGCCAAAGATGTCCGGTTGGCCGAATCGGTCAGCTGCAGATCGAATTCGCCTTGGTGCAATGCGCGCAGCAATTGCGGTCCGGCCGTACCGTCATCGGTGCCGGGGTCGGCCATGAGTGGACCGATGATCGCCGCGTTCAATGCCGCTCCCTTGAGCTCGTAGCGGGCTTTCAGGACGCCGAGGAAACCACCCAGACGACCCTGCCGGTTG
The DNA here is from genome assembly GCF_040319965.1 of Mesorhizobium sp. M0830. Classification (NCBI taxonomy): domain Bacteria; kingdom Pseudomonadati; phylum Pseudomonadota; class Alphaproteobacteria; order Hyphomicrobiales; family Phyllobacteriaceae; genus Mesorhizobium; species Mesorhizobium sp. M0830. Next base: position 32,264 of record NZ_JAMYOR010000035.1, read on the forward strand.
ATCTGGACGAGAGCGCTGCTCACGCCGGTCTGGCTGGCAGGGTCAAGATAAATCTCTCTCATATAATCGGCCGTCTCCGCGATCGCGCGTTCAAAGAGACGACGCCGCCGCCGTCGGCGAAACTTGGTCAGGAAGAGTGCGGCGACGCCCTCGAGATCTGAGGCAGCGAGCGGCCGAACCGAGCCGTGCCGAGATTCCAGCACCGACGGCGCAGCAAGCTTTTCGGGACCGCCATTTGCGGAAACAAGATGCATCGTAAGGACCGCTCCGGGCTGCTTGTGTATGTTTATATTAGGCAATGACAGAAACAACGCATCTTCGGTGGGTAACGTAAACAGACGTCTCAAACCCAGGAGCTGGAAAGGCACTCCACAGTCGGATTTGCTTGGCCGGTATACGCTGGGTGACAGATTTGCGCTGCGCCGCTTTCGCTGGCTGATAGTGCCTAATCGAGCTGGCCGTCGGCCGAAGCCGGCGGCCATCTCAGGGTCAGATCACTAGACCCTTGGTCAGTTCCAGCGCCTGGCGCTCGAACAGACGGCGGTAAATGCCGCCCTTCAGCCGGATCAGCTCGTCATGCGAGCCTTCCTCGACGATCTTGCCGCGATCGAAGACCAGCAGCCTGTCGAGCGCCCGCACCGTCGAAAGCCGGTGCGCGATGACCAACGTGGTGCGACCGACCATCAGCCGCTCCATCGCCTGCTGGATCAGCACTTCCGATTCGGAATCGAGGCTCGATGTCGCCTCGTCCAGGATCAGGATGCGCGCATCGGCAAGAAAGGCTCGCGCGATCGCCACGCGCTGACGCTCGCCGCCCGACAGTTTCACACCGCGCTCGCCGACCAGAGTGCCGTAGCCCTTCGGCAGGTTGGTGATGAAATCATGCGCGCTCGCCAGCCGCGCCGCATGCTCGATCTCATCCTGCGTCGCGCTCGGCCTGCTATAGGCGATGTTTTCGGCCAGCGACCGATGGAACAGGATCGGCTCTTGCTGGACGATGGCGATCTGCCCCCGCAGCGACGCTTGCGCCACCTGCGAGATGTCCTTGCCGTCGACCAGGATTTTTCCCGCATTCACGTCATAGAGCCGCTGGATGAGCTTGACGAAGGTCGTCTTGCCCGAACCCGAATGGCCGACGAGCCCGACACGTTCCCCCGGCGCGATGTCGACCGAAAAATCACGATAGAGCGCCGATCGGTGACTGCCGTAGTGAAAGGTGACGTTATCGAAGCCGATCCGTCCTTCAGTGATCCGGATCGGCTTGGCGCCGCGCCGGTCCTCGATACCGAGCGGTTCGGACTGGAAATCGACCAGCTCCTCCATATCGTTGATCGAGCGCTGCAGATTGCGGATATGCGTGCCGATATCTCTGAGATAGCCCTGCAGCACGAAAAACGAGGTCAGAACGAAGGCGACGTCACCGGCGCTCGCCTGACCCCACGACCACAGCATCAGCGCCAGGCCGATCACCGCGGCGCGCATGGCCACCAGCAGCGCCCCTTGCGTGGTGCCGTTGATGGTGCCGCGCACCCAGGTGCGCCGTGTGCGCGCACGCCATTTGGCGACGACCCTGGCGAGGCGTCGCTCCTCGCGCTCCTCGGCGCCAAAGCCCTTGACCACGGCGTTGCAGCTCACCGCATCGGCCAGCGAGCCGCCGAGGCGCGTGTCCCAGGTGTTCGCGAGCCTTGCCGCCGGCGCGACATAGCCAAGCGACAGCATCGTCGTGACCATGATGAACAGCACCGAACCGGCGGCAACGACCGCGCCCATCAGCGGCCAGAACCAGCCGAGCAGCAGCGTCGAGCCGACCAGCATGACGACGGACGGCAGCAGCGCGATGAGGATCGTGTCGTTGAGCAGGTCGAGCGCCCACATGCCGCGTGTCACCTTGCGCACGGTCGAGCCGGCAAAGCTGTTGGCATGCCAGTCGGTGGAAAAGCGCTGGACGCGATGGAACGCGTCGGCAGCGATATCCGCCATCATTTTCAGCGTCAATTCGACGATGCCCATGAAGGCAAGGTTGCGCAAAACAACGCCGGTCAATGCAAGGGTCATCAGCATCGAAAACGCAGTCATCGCGGCATTCCAGGCAATCGCGTCGGCACCGGCGCTGCTGGCGACGGCGTCGACCAGCCGGCCGGAATAGAGCGGCGTCAGGACGTCGGCCAGCGTCGACAGCAGGAAGCCGCCCATGATGAGCGAAAGCCGCCACGGCTGGCGCCGCCAATGGGTGAGCGTGAAGCCAAGAACGCTGCGAAACGCGCCCGCGCGCAAATCGATTCGAAAACGAGCCATGATGTCATTCGGGCGCAAACGAGCCCGATCCCAGTAAGGTCGAAAATTGAAGTAGCCGCGCAAGGGGCCAACGAGTGCCCGGAAAGCGGAGCGGCATATTTGGCGTCTCGCCCGTAATCGGGCGGCGACCGGCATCGGCATAAGCCTGTGCTCAATCCGGCATCGGCTCGAAGGGCAAACCTTCGCGGAGCGCCGGGTGAGACCTAAGCTTCGCGGCCTCGCATTACCATTTGAAATACTGCCATTCAGACCTCCCGCAAATGAATCGCGGAGAGGCCCCTTATAGAGACGCCCCGATGCATCGCCAAGATCAGCGCACGCCAAAAGTGTATCTGGCCCAACCACTGCGATTATTTTGCAACAATGGCTGATGTAAGCCAGCCGCGGGCTTTCAGCGTCTAGCCTCCATCCCTGAAACGATTGGTAATGGGGTAGCGGCGGTCGCGGCCGAAATTCTTCTTTGTGATCTTCACCCCCGGAGCCGCCTGCCGGCGCTTGTATTCGGCGATGTAGAGCAAGTGCTCGATGCGCGTCACCGTCGCCCGGTCATGGCCGCGCGCAACGATGTCGTCGACGCCCATTTCGTTCTCGACCAGGCATTCGAGGATGTCGTCCAGCACCGGATAGGGCGGCAGCGAGTCCTGGTCGGTCTGGTTCTCGCGCAATTCCGCCGACGGCGCCTTGTCGATGATGTTCTTCGGGATCACCTCGCCAGAAGGCCCGAGCGCGCCCGGCGGCACATGGCTGTTGCGCCAGCGCGACAGCGCATAGACCTGCATCTTGTAGAGGTCCTTGATCGGATTGAAGCCGCCATTCATGTCGCCATAGAGTGTGGCATAGCCGACCGACATCTCGCTCTTGTTGCCGGTGGTGACGACCATCGAGCCGAACTTGTTGGAGATCGCCATCAGGATGGTGCCGCGCGCGCGGCTCTGTAAATTCTCCTCGGTGATGCCTTCCTTGGTTCCTTCGAACATCTGCGTCAAAGCGTGCAGGAAGCCTTCGACCGGCTCGAAGATCGGCACGATGTCATAGCGGCAGCCGAGCGCGCGGGCGCAGTCCTCGGCGTCCTTCAGCGAGTCCTTCGAGGTATAGCGGTAAGGCATCATCACCGCGCGAAGGCGCTCCTCGCCGAGTGCATCGACGGCAAGGGCCGCGCATATCGCCGAATCGATGCCGCCCGAGAGACCAAGCACGACATTCTTGAAACCGTTCTTGTTGACGTAGTCGCGCAGGCCGAGCATGCAGGCGCGATAGTCGGCCTCTTCCCTGTCCGGGATTTTCGACATCGGCCCTTCCGAGCAGACCCACCCTTCGGCTTGCCGTTTCCAGGTGGTGACGTCGATTGCTTCCTCGAACTGGCTCATCTGGAAGGCCAGTGTCTTGTTAGAACCTATGGCAAACGAGGCGCCGTCAAAGATCAGCTCGTCCTGGCCGCCAAGCTGGTTGGCATAGATCATCGGCAGCCCGCATTCGATGACCTGGCGGATGACGACCTGGTGGCGAACATCGATCTTGGCGCGATAATAGGGCGAGCCGTTCGGCACCAGCAGGATTTCCGCCCCGCTTTCGGCCAGCGTCTCGCAAATGTCGACATCGCCCCAGATGTCCTCGCAGATCGGAATTCCGATCCGCACGCCGCGGAAATTGACCGGCCCCTGAATTTCGGGCCCGGCCTGGAAAACGCGCTTCTCGTCGAATTCGCCGTAATTCGGCAGATCGAGCTTGTAGCGCTCGGCGATGATCTTGCCGCCATCGGCGAAGACAATCGAATTGTGCGTGCCGCTCTTGCGCTTCAGTGGCGTGCCGATGATGACGCCCGGACCGCCGTCGGCGGTATCGGCGGCAAAGTCCTGTGCCGCTTTTTCGCAGGCCTTCAGGAAAGCCGGCTTCAGCACCAGATCTTCCGGCGGATAGCCGGCAAGGAAAAGCTCGGTATAGAGCACGAGATCGGCGCCTTGGCGGGCAGCATCGGCTCTCGCCTCGCGGGCCTTGGCGAGATTGCCGGCGACGTCACCGACGGTCGGGTTTAGCTGGGCGATTGCAATGCGCAGGATGTCGAGGATCTTGGTCATGCCTGCTGACTTAGCGCGGCAAATTTCGTCGGGCAATGGCGTTCGTTTGGACCAATTCTGACTGATCGTGGCCGCACTGCCGGCGATCAGTCGTCACCCATATATTCGCGCAACGATTGCGGAGAATGGTTCTCCCCGATCGACATCGCCAGGATGCGCGATATGTGGCGGCGCGGCAGATGTGTCTGTGCCGCCCACTGGTTGATCTGGGCCTGGATCTTGTCGAGATCTCTCTTCGAGGTCGGGCTTTCGGCGATTTCGAGCCCCGAGTCGCGCAATGCCGCCGCCATATCGCCCGAAATGACGAAGGCATCCCAGCCCAGCCAGCGCAGGAAATACTGGCCGGTGTTGCCGCCGAGCCGGCTGCCATGTTTGCCGAGATAGGCCATCAGCCCGACTTGGTCGTCGGCCGGCCAGTTGGCGAGGAATTCGCCGAAGCCACCATGCTCCTTCGACACGCGCTCGACGAAGGCAGCGTTGTCGCGAACGGATTTGATCTTCTGCGGATTGCGCACGATGCGCTGGTCGGAAGCCAGATCGTGCCAGAAATCATCGGGCTGGAACAACAGCCGTTTCGGCTCGAAGTGGAGAAACGCCTCTTCGAAGCCCGGCCATTTCTGTTCGATGACGCGCCAGACGAAACCGGCGGCAAACACGCGCTCGGCCATAACAGACAGAATGCGATCGTCCGCGATCTCAGCCACGGCGGCATTGTCGGGCGCGGGGCCCAGCAGTGACGAAAGCTCCGCTTCGCCACCCTTGCGTTTTGCGGCACGTGCGCGGATTTTTGCGAAATCGGCCATTCTGCTTGCGTCCTCGCGTCGTGCTTTTGACGATCGGCATCTTCCTATATGGAAATCAGGCTGCCAAGCCGATGCTTTGTATGGAGACATCCATGAACAAGACCGTGCCGGAACTCGCCAATCGCTGGCTGAGGCGAAACCCGGAGAGCCTGAGCGAACTTGAGAGGCGGGTGCTGCAGAGTACCGTCGACCGCAAGCCCATAGCGCAGGACATCAATGTCAATCTTGCCGGCCTTCAGGGCGTGGGCGACCGTATCGCCGACGCCATTGCGCGCGTCGGCGGCTCGTGGACGTTCATCCTGTCCTTCATAGCCTTCCTGATCCTCTGGATCGGTGCCAATTGGTGGCTGCTGGGGCGAGAATCGTTCGACCCCTACCCTTTCATCTTCCTCAACCTCGTCCTCTCGATGATTGCCGCCTTGCAGGCGCCGGTGATCATGATGTCGCAGAACCGACAAGCGGCGCGCGATCGGATCGACGCCGCGCACGATTACGAGGTCAACCTCAAAGCCGAGATCGAGATCATGGCGCTGCACGAAAAGCTGGACGAGCTGCGCCACAGCCAGATCATCGCATGCGCGACGAGATCGCGCAGATAGCCGAACAGGTGAAGCGGATTGACGAGCGACTTGCCCCCCAGACCCAGCCCTCATGACGGAGGCCATCCATCATTTCATCGAACAATATGGACTGCTTGCCATATTTCTCGGCTGCGTTGCCGAGGGTGAAAGTGCCGCCATCCTCGGCGGCTTCTTCTCGCATCAGCAGGTCTTCGTCCTGTGGCACGCCTTTGTCGCGGCTGGCCTCGGCGCCTTCGTCGGCGATACCTTCTTCTTCATCCTTGGACGAAGCTTTGCCGACCATCGCTATGTCGTCAGATTGCGCAAGCGACCCGGCTTTCGCCGCGCCTTTCGCCTGCTCAACACCCATCCGAACATTTTCGTCCTGTCGAACCGCTATATCTACGGCATGCGCCTCGTCGGCGGCATCGCGGCCGGGCTTTCCAATATCCCCGCGCCGCTCTTCGTCATCCTCAACGCTATTTCGTCGGCGATCTGGGCGGTGCTGTTCGGCACGATAGGTTATGTCTTTGGACTGGGAGCCGAGCACTTCATCGGCCCGGCATTGATGCGCCACGAGCGGTTGCTGGTCGGGCTGGGCATCGGCCTGACCGTGGCGATCCTTGCTTGGTTCGTTGCCCGTCACATCGCTAACAGGGAGCACGCCAGGGAGAGCTGAGCTGGATGTGCTTGAGATTCAGGTCATGCCGCCATCACCTGGATATTCCAGCACCTCCTGCTAAATCGGTAGGCCCGTGATCCGCTCGATGATGGCGATGCCCCAGACGCCGGCGACGATGAGCACCGAAATCAGCACCGCCAGCGAACCGCAGTCCTTCGCCAGTTGAATGTCGACATTGAACTCGCGGCTGAAGGCATCGCATGCCGCCTCGATGCCGGTGTTCAGCACTTCGACCAGAATCAGCAGCAGCACCGCGCCGATCAACAAGGCATAACCGCGCCATGAGATCGAAACGAACCAGCCGAGCGGCAAGGCAAGCGCAAGCAGCACCAGTTCCTGCTGGAAAGCCTTCTCGCTGGCCGCCAGCTTGCGAAACGCCCGCACCGAATTGAAATAAGCGCCGATCAGCCGCTGCATGCCAAACCCCTTTCCGAATCACCGGCACGGGATAATGCAATTGCTGGCCAGATCAACGAAATAAGGCGATTTTTCCAAGAATCATTCGGCGACCGGTATGGACGGTGTCGATTTCTCAAACTGTGGCAGGCCGTCGTCGATCGAATAATAGTCGCCCTTGTCGCCGACGAAAATATGGCATTCGCCCTCAAGGCCTGTCGGCTTGTCGAACGACCCTGCCATGACTGAGATGTAGTCCTGGTGTCGCGGCTCCCAGAACATCACCGATCCGCACGCCTTGCAAAAACCACGCCTGGCGAAGGCAGACGCCTCGTACCAGGTGATGTTTTCCTTGCCCTCGATCACGATATCGGCATTGGCAACATTGGTCGCGGCGTAGAAATGTCCGCTCTGCTTGCGGCATTGCGAACAATGACAATAGACGACGCCACGCAGCGCTCCGTGCGTTCTGAAGCGGACCGCTCCGCACAGACACGAGCCTTGATGACCATCACTCATGGCGACTCCTTCTTGGAGAAAACTCTGCCTGGCACGAGCTTCGCCATCACGTTTCCAGCTTTGCGGCAGCCACGCGCCAGCAAATGCGACACATGCTGGCGCCGCGAACCCGAAATTCAGTTTCATTCAAGCTTCTACAGCCGCAAATAGAGAAAAACGTGTCCGCACTTTACAAATTAAGGAAACTTTAGCGCCGGCGCATTTATGGTCACGGCAAGCGAAGGTCGTGGGTGGGGACGCGTCTCGTCGCAAATTGTGGACTATCGGGTGGCATTCCCCAGGACGGCGACACGTGGAACCTGCAAATTCTACGGCGGGATCCGAGGGGAAGAGTGATCAGAACATGCAGCTGGCAGCCGTCCCCACAGAACGAAAGACCGACATCGCAGCCAGTGTCATCGCCACAATGCGCCAGCTGGGCGTGCTCGGCCTGCCGCGCAACTACGAGATCTTCTACGAGGCCCTGAGCGGCACGAATCGCGAACTCAGCCTCGCCGTCGTTTCGCTGAGCAACCGGCCGACACAGGATGAACTGGACCAGATCGGGCGCACTTTCTTTGCCCAGAACCATGGCCCCGGCATCGTCGAGCATGCCAGGGACGTTATTGCCAGGGAGCTTGAAGAGGTCGCCTCGCTGTTGCGGAGCGAGCGTAGCCACATCGAGAAATACGGCAGGATCCTCGATGAGACATCGAGTGGCCTCAGCGGCCGCAGCCTTCTGTCTCAGGATCTTTTGCAGAAGATTGCCAATGCCATGTCGGTTGCCACCAATTCGACGATCGATCACGGTCGGCAGGTGGCCTCGACGCTCCGCGACAAGACTGCCGAACTGGAGAGCGTCAAGTCGAAGCTCGAGGAATACAAGCGGCTGGCCGATACCGATCCCTTGACCCATATCTGGAATCGCCGCGCCTTCGACAAGGAAATTACGAAGATCTACAACAGCAACAAGGGTATCCTGTTCAACGCCTTGATCCTTGCCGACATCGACCGTTTCAAGGACATCAACGACCGCTACGGCCACCCGGTCGGCGACAAGATCATCCAGATCATAGCCGACATTTTCCAGACAGGCATTCGCGGCGACATGTTCGTTGCCCGCACCGGCGGCGAGGAGTTCGCGCTGATCATCGAGGGCGCCAGCGAGGATGCCACCTACGAGATAGCCGAGCGCATTCGCGCCCTGATCGAGGAGACGCCGTTCACCAGCAGCCAGACCGGTACCAATTACGGCACCGTCACCGTCTCGATGGGCATCTGCATGGCATCCGAGGCCGAGGGGCCCGAGGACCTCTACACCAAGGCCGACCGGGCGCTCTATCGCTCGAAGGTCAGTGGCCGCAACCGCGTCACCAGGCACTCGACGATGGCCGGTCGGGCCGGCAAGAGCTGGCTGCTCTACAAGAAGGACTGATACCTTCGGTTCCTGCCTGCCCCTCGCGCCTGTGCCGGCAGCACGAACGCAGGGCTGAAAACAAAAAGCGCCCGATTTCTCGGGCGCCTTTTCATGAATTCATCCGGATCGCGGCGAAAATCAGCCGTTGACGGCGTGCTTGTGCTGCACCGGGTGGCTCTTCTTCAACAGATCCGAGACCAGGAAGGCCAGTTCGATCGCCTGGTCGGCGTTGAGGCGCGGATCGCAATGGGTGTGGTAGCGGTCCTGCAACTCCTCGGCGGTGATGGCGCGCGCGCCACCGGTGCATTCGGTGACGTTCTTGCCGGTCATCTCGACATGGATACCGCCCGGATGCGTGCCTTCGGCGCGGTGCACCTCGAAGAAGGTCTGCACCTCCTTCAGGATTCGGTCGAACGGCCGCGTCTTGTAGCCGGCGGCCTCGATCGTGTTGCCGTGCATCGGGTCCGACGACCACACCACGCTGCGGCCTTCCTTCTGCACCGCGCGCACCAGCTTCGGCAGATGGTCGGCGACCTTGTCGGAACCGAAGCGCGCGATCAGCGTCAGCCGGCCTGGCTCGTTCTCGGGGTTGAGCAGGTCGATCAGTTCCAGCAACCCGTCCGGCGTCAGCGACGGGCCGCATTTCAGGCCGAGCGGGTTCTTGATGCCGCGGCAATATTCGACATGCGCATGGTCGGGCTGGCGTGTGCGGTCGCCGATCCAGATCATATGGCCCGAGGTGGCATACCAGTCGCCGGAGGTCGAATCGACGCGTGTCAGCGCCTCCTCGTAGCCGAGCAGCAACGCCTCGTGGCTGGTGTAGAAATCGGTTTCGCGCAGGGCGTAATTGGTTTCCGAGGTGATGCCGACGGCCTTCATGAAGTCCATCGTCTCGGTGATGCGGTTGGCGAGCGATTCATACTTTTCGCCCTGCGGGCTGTCGGACACGAAGCCGAGCATCCAGCTATGCACATTCTCCAGGCTGGCATAGCCGCCCTGCGCGAAGGCGCGCAGAAGGTTGAGCGTCGCCGCCGACTGGCGGTACGCCATCTCCTGGCGGGCAGGATCGGGAATGCGCGACTTGGCGTCGAATTCGATGCCGTTGATGATGTCGCCGCGATAGCTGGGCAGCGTCACCCCGCCCTTGGTCTCGTTGTCGGACGAACGCGGCTTGGCGAACTGGCCGGCTACGCGGCCGACCTTCACCACCGGCTGTGCGCCGGCGAAGGTCAGCACCACCGACATCTGTAGGAAGACGCGGAAGAAATCACGGATGTTGTCCGCGCCATGCTCGGCGAAGCTCTCGGCGCAATCGCCACCCTGGAGAAGGAATGCGTCACCGGCAGCGACGGCCGCAAGCTGCTTCTTCAGCTTGCGTGCCTCACCTGCAAAAACCAGCGGCGGAAAGGTCGCGAGCTGGGCTTCCGTGGTCTTCAGCGCGGCAAGGTCCGGATAGGCAGGAACCTGCTTGATCGGTTTTGCTCTCCAAGAATTCGGCGACCATTTCGTCATCGCTGCACCCAACGCTCTCTCCGAGCAATTCCAGGAAAAGTATGAAGCGGTTTTCCGCCCGGAATTGCGTCTAACAAACAAATGGGCGCCATCGCCCGCCAACCCGCCCCATAAAGGGATCGCGGCTCCATACACGAAGCCGATTTCCTATTCTAGACCGGATTTGGCTGCGTGGCGAATGCCCGCCTGGCGAGGCGGTGTCCTATCCCTGCCCTACGCCGCCGCCTTCTCCACCAGCCGCGCCAGTTGTGTCATGACGACCGCGGAGCCCGCCAGCCGCTTCTCGGCCGTTGGCCAATCGCGCACGAACACGACGCTGTGATCCGGCCGGATCTTGGCCAGCGAACCCTGCTCGCCGATGAACCGGACCAGCCCGACCGGGTTTGAGAATTCACGCTTGCGGAAATGGATGACGACGCCCTTCGGCCCGGCGTCGAGCTTCTCGACATTGGCCTTGCGGCACAGCGCCTTGATGAAGACGATCTTCAAGAGATGCTTGACTTCCTCCGGCAGCGGGCCGAAGCGGTCGATCAGCTCGGCGCCGAAAGCATCGATTTCCTCGGTGTTTTCGAGATCGCCGAGACGCCGATAAAGCGCCAGCCTGAGCTGCAGGTCCGGCACATAGCCTTCCGGAATCATCACCGCCGTGCCGACGGCAATCTGCGGCGACCAGCCGCCATCCTGCACCTCGCCGGAGTCCTTCACCTCGGCGACGGCCTCTTCCAGCATCTGCTGGTAGAGTTCGAAGCCGACCTCCTTGATGTGGCCGGACTGCTCTTCGCCCAGAAGATTGCCCGCGCCCCTGATGTCGAGGTCGTGGCTGGCCAGCTGGAAGCCGGCGCCCAACGTGTCGAGCGATTGCAGCACCTTCAGTCGGCGCTCAGCGGTGTCGGTCAGCTTGCGGTTGGCCGGCAGCGTGAACAGCGCATAGGCGCGCACCTTCGAACGCCCGACGCGGCCGCGCAATTGGTAGAGTTGCGACAGGCCGAACATGTCGGCGCGATGGATGATCAGCGTGTTGGCCGTTGGGATGTCGAGGCCGGATTCGACGATGGTGGTCGACAGCAACACGTCGTACTGGCCGTCGTAGAAGGCATTCATGATGTCGTCGAGTTCGCCCGACGGCATTTGGCCATGGGCCACCGCAACTTTCAGTTCAGGTACGGATTCTCTCAGGAAATCATGGATTTCTGAGAGATCGCTGATGCGCGGAACGACATAGAAGGAATGCCCGCCGCGATAGCGTTCGCGAAGCAGCGTCTCACGGATCACCAGCGGATCGAAGGGCGAGATGAAGGTGCGCACCGCCAGGCGGTCGACCGGCGGCGTGGCGATCAGCGACAGCTCGCGCACCCCGGTCAGCGCCAGTTGCAGCGTACGCGGGATCGGCGTCGCCGACAGCGTTAGCACGTGCACATCGGTCTTCAGGTCCTTCAGCCGTTCCTTGTGCTTGACGCCAAAGTGCTGCTCCTCGTCGATGATCAGCAGGCCAAGGTTCTTGAACGAGATCGCGGAGCCAAGCAGCGCATGGGTGCCGATGACGATGTCGACCTGGCCCTCGGCAATGCCCTTCTTCGTTTCCGCCAGTTCCTTGGCACCGACCAGACGCGAGGCTTGGGCAACGCGGATCGGCAGGCCTGAGAAACGCTGCGAAAACGTCTTGAAATGCTGGCGCGACAACAGTGTCGTCGGCACCACCACCGCCACCTGAAATCCTTCCATCGCCGCGATGAAGGCGGCCCGCAACGCTACCTCGGTTTTGCCGAAGCCGACATCGCCGCAGATCAGCCGGTCCATCGGCTTGCCGGCGCCAAGGTCGTCGCGCACCGAGTCGATCGCCGTCTGCTGGTCGTCGGTCTCCTCGTAGGGGAAGCGGGCGGAGAACTCGCCGTAGAGGCCTTCGGCCGGCACCAGCGCCGGTGCGGCGCGCATCTGCCGTTCGGCGGCGATGCGGATCAATTGCCCGGCCATGTCGAGCAGGCGCTTCTTCAGCCGCGCCTTGCGCGACTGCCAGGCGCCGCCCCCGAGCTTGTCCAGCGTCGCCTCGGCGGTGTCAGAACCGTAGCGCGACAAAAGCTCGATGTTTTCGACTGGCAGGAACAGCCGGTCGTCGCCGGCATAGTGGAGTTCCAGGCAATCATGCGGCGCGCCGACTGCCTCGATGGTACGCAGACCGACGAAACGGCCGATGCCATGGTCTGCATGGACGACGATGTCGCCCGCCGACAGCGCCGAGGCTTCGGCAATGAAATCCGAGGGACGCTTCTTGCGCTTCGAGCGCCGGATCAGCCGGTCGCCGAGAATATCCTGTTCGGCGACGACGATCAGTTTCTCGGTTTCGAAGCCGGATTCGAGCGGCAGCACGGCGAGCGCCGCCTGCCCCGGCTCGAGCTTTTCGGCTTCCGCCAGGGTCGCGACCTGCTTGAGGTTGCCGAGATGGTGCTCGCCAAGGATCTGGCCAAGCCGGTCGAGTGAACCTTCGGTCCAGCCGGCGACGACGACGCGGCGGCGCGCCGCGCGCTCGTCGGCGATGTGTTTGACCACGACGTCGAACACATTGATGCTGGGGTCGGCGCGTTCCTCGACGAAGCTGCGGCCGTGCCGCGAACCGGCGTGGTAGACTTTCTTCGCGCCGGCATCGGGCGCATCGAACGGCGTGAAATCGATCGCTTCGCGCGGCCCGAGCGAGGCGATCAGGTTTTCCGGCGAGAGATAGAGCAGATCCGGCGGCACCGGCTTGTAGGGCACGGCATCCCTGAGCGCACCGTCGGCCTGCTTCTTGCGCGCCTCGTAGTGATCGAGGATCAGCGTGTGGCGTTCGGCCAGCGCCTCATGCGCCAGATGGTCGAAGACGACAGGTGTATCGGTTAGATAGTCGAACACTGTCTCCAACCGCTCGTAGAAGAACGGCAGCCAGTGCTCCATGCCGGCGAAGCGCCTGCCTTCGCTGACCGCCGCATAGAGCCCGTCGTCGCGCTGCGGCGCGCCAAAAGCTTCGATATAGGAGCGGCGGAAGCGGCTGATCGTTTCCGGCGTCAGCGCCACTTCACTCATCGCCTGCAGCGCCATCGACTTGCGTTGGCCGGTGGTGCGCTGGGTGGCGGCATCGAAGACACGAATCGATTCCAGCGTGTCGCCGAAGAAGTCTAGCCTGAGCGCCTCCGTCCAGCCGGGGGCAAACAGGTCGAGAATGCCGCCGCGCACCGCGAATTCGCCGATGCCGCGCACCGTCGGCACGCGTTCGAAGCCGGATGTTTCCAGCCGCGACACCAGTGCGTTCATGTCGATCTGGTTGCCGGGCCTGGCGTGGAAAGTCTGTGCCTCGACCAGTTCGGCCGGCGGAATGCGCTGCAGCAGTGCATTGGCAGTGGTGAGGATGACGGCGCGATGAGGCTTTTTCGCCAGCGCGGTCATGGCGGTCAGCGCATCGAGGCGCTTGGCGGCCGCGTCCGAACCGGGCGACACGCGGTCGTAGGGCAGACAATCCCAGGCCGGTAGTTCGAGGATCGGCAGACCTGGTGCCGCGAAGGACAGTGCCTCGATGATCGCCGGCAGCCGCTGGCCGTCGCGCGCCACGAACAGCACCGGCTTGTCGGGCGCGATCTCGAGTGCCGCCTGCACAAGCGCGAAGGCTTCGTAGCCGTCGGCGACGCCGTCGACGATGAACTGGCCGGCGCGGCCTTTCGGCAGACCGATGATGGGAATGAGGCTCATGAAATCACTGTCTTGCTTGTCGCAATTCCGGACGGAAAACCGCTTCGCACTTTTCCTGGAATTGCTTGTGTTCAGAATGTCATGGAGTGGCGGAAAGCCAGGATCTTTTGCAGGACGGCACAATCGATATCTGCCGGGACCGGGCGTTCGCCGGTGACCATGGGCAGGAATTCAGTGTCGGGAATGTCGAGGAGCTTCTCATATTGGTCGATTTCCTCGCCGGTCAAGGCACCGATCTCGGCGTCGGCGAAAGTGCCGAGGATCAGGTCCATCTCGCGCATGCCGCGATGCCAGGAGCGAAACAGAAGCTTACGGCGGTGGGCGTCCAGCCCCTCGCTTGATCTCGTCGTTCCGGTCATTGTGCCGCATCCTCGCTTGCTGCGGCGCATATAGCGTGGATAGAAGGTGCTGTCAGCCTTGCGCTGTACCCGTCGCAACATAAGCTGACATCATGCGCCCCACCATCCTCGATCCCTTGTTTGTCCCGATCACTTCGCTTGCCGGCGTCGGGCCGAAGGTTGGCGCCCTGATCGAGAAAGTCGTCACCGCCGATCTCGGTGATCGCGCCGCCCGCGCCGCCGACCTTCTGTTCGTGCTGCCGCACACCGTCATCGACCGCCGCAGCCGTCCGGGTATCGCAGGATCCGCTGAAGGCCAGATCGTAACGCTCGACGTGCGCATCGACCGCCACCAGCCGCCGCCGCGCGGCAACAGGTCGGTACCCTACCGGGTCTATGCCCATGACGACACCGGTGAGATCGCGCTGACCTTCTTTCATGCGCATGCTTCCTATCTCGAAAAGGCGATGCCCGAGGGCGAGCATGTGGTGGTCTCCGGCCGCATGGAATGGTTCAACGGCCGCCCGACCATGGTCCACCCCGATCATATAGCGCTGGCCAGCGAAGCGGAGAACCTGCCGCTGGTCGAACCGGTCTATCCGCTCACCGCAGGGCTCTCGGGCAAGGTGCTGCGCCGGGCGATCGGCCAGGCGCTTGCGCGCGTGCCTGAATTTCCCGAATGGCAGGACGGCGCCTTCATGCGCCGGCACACCTTTTCGGCCTTTGGCGATGCGCTCGCCCGCATCCACAATCCGGCAGACCCGATCGACGTCTCTGTCGACGCCGCCGCATGGCGGCGGCTGGCCTATGACGAGTTGCTGGCGGGCCAGGTATCGCTGGCGCTGGTGCGGGCAAAAGTCCGCCGCCTGTCTGGCCGTCCCCTGGTCGGCGACGGCAGCATCGTCGAGAAACTGCGTGCCGCACTGCCCTACTTGCTGACATCAAGCCAGGAGTTTGCGCTGGCCGAAATCAATGCCGACCTCGCCGATCCCGAACGCATGCTGCGGCTTTTGCAGGGCGATGTCGGCTCCGGCAAGACGGTTGTGGCGCTGCTGGCCATGGCGCGTGCCGTCGAGGCCGGCGGCCAGGCCGCCTTGATGGCGCCGACGGAAATCCTGGCGCGCCAGCACCTGGCGACGATCGCGCCGCTTGCCGCCAAGGTCGGACTGCGCATCGCCATTCTAACCGGCCGTGAAAAGGGCCGCGAGCGCACCGATACGTTGGCAGGCCTGGCCAGCGGCGAGATCGATATCGTCGTCGGTACCCACGCGCTGTTCCAGGAGACCGTCACCTTCCACGACCTGGTCCTCGCCGTCATCGACGAGCAGCACCGCTTCGGCGTCCACCAGCGCCTTGCCATCACCGCCAAGGGCGATGCACCAGACATGCTGGTGATGACGGCGACACCAATCCCGCGCACGCTGGTGCTGACCGCCTTCGGCGACATGGACGTGTCGAAGCTGACGGAAAAGCCGGCCGGCCGCCAGCCGATCCGCACCGTCACCTTGCCGCTGGAAAGGCTGGACGAACTGGTCGGCCGCATGGTCGACGCCGTTGCCGGCGGCCAGAAGATCTACTGGATCTGTCCGCTGGTCGAGGAATCCGAAGAGATCAAGCTGATGTCGGCCGAGGACCGTTTTGCCTCGCTGAAGCCGCTGTTCGGCGACCGCATCGGCCTTGTCCATGGCCGCATGAAGGGTGCCGACAAGGACGAGGCGATGCGCGCCTTCAAGCAGGGCGAGACACGCATCCTGATCGCAACGACGGTCATCGAGGTCGGCGTCGATGTGCCGGACGCCACCGTCATGGTCATCGAACATGCCGAACGCTTTGGCCTCGCCCAGTTGCACCAGTTGCGCGGGCGTGTGGGGCGCGGCGACAAGCCGTCCTCCTGCGTGCTGCTCTACAAGGACCCGCTCGGCGAGACCGCGAAACGCCGGCTGTCGGTAATGCGCGAGACCGAAGACGGGTTTCTGATTGCCGAGGAAGACCTGAAGTTGCGCGGCGAAGGCGAATTGCTGGGCACCCGCCAGTCCGGCACGCCGGGTTTCCAGGTGGCGCGCATCGAGGCGCATGCCGACCTTCTGGAGGCCGCCCGTGACGACGCCAGGCTGATCCTGTCGCGCGACCCGGAGCTGCAATCCGAGCGTGGCGAGGCGCTGCGTCTGCTGCTTTATTTGTTCGGACGCGACGAGGCCGTGCGGCTCCTGCGCGCCGGCTGAGCCAAGGCGGCAACCGACGGGTTGGCTAGCATTCCCTCGATCGGCTCGCCATTCACGACGACCATTTGCTTGACCTCGGGCGCCACCAGCCCGGCCGAGACGATCAGCTTGGCGCCGTCCTCGATCGTCATGTCGAGCAGCACGATGTCCGACTTCGGCACATACATCAGAAAGCCGGTCGTCGGGTTCGGTGTGCAGGGCATGAAGACGGCAATCAGCGGATCGCCTGCCTGGTCGAGCTTCTGGTTGATCTCGGTCTCCTTCTCGCTGGCGACGAACACCAGCGACCAGACGCCCTTGCGCGGATATTCGACCAGCCCGACCTGTCGGAACATGTCGCCCTTGTTCGACAGCACGGTCTCGAAAATCTGCTTCAGCGAGCCATAGATGCCGCGCACCAGCGGCATACGGCCAAGCAGGCGTTCGCCGAAATTGACGATGGCGCGGCCGACGATGTTGGCCGTCAGGAAACCGATCAGCGTGATCAGGATCAGCGCCACGATCAGCCCGAACCCCGGAACCGGAAACGGCAGGTACGTATCAGGACTGTAGCGCAACGGAATATAGGGCTTCACCCAGGAATCGACCCAGCCGATGAACGACCAGGCGATATAGGCGGTGATCGCCAGTGGCGCACAGACGACGAAGCCTGTGAGGAAATAGTTCCTCAGCCGGGTCACGCCGGAGGTCTTGGGAGCATCGGACATGGTTCACCGGGGCGCGGGTTGCAGCGCAACATAGTGAACCAGAGGGCGTATTGGAACTGCGAAGTTTTTAAAGCGCCGATTATGCCGCCGTTTCCAGCGGTTCGATTTTCTCAAGTTCCGGCGCCAGTTTCCTGGCTTCGGTTTCAAGCTCATAGGCCTGTTGAAAATTCATCCAGAATTCGGGTGTGGTGTTGAAAAATCTGGCGAGGCGGAGGGCCGTATCGGGGGTCAAGCCGATCTCCTCCTTGGCAATGCGTTCAATACGGGTGCGCGGAAGATTGAGCTTTTTTGCCAGCGCGCCGGCACTCATGCCGAGCGGGGCGAGATATTCTTCGCGCAGGAATTCTCCAGGATGAACTGGACGTGCGAATTTCGATGCCACTCGGCTCAACCTCCCAATTTGGGAGGCAGAACTTACTCCACCGTCACCGATTTCGCCAGATTGCGCGGCTGGTCGACATCGGTGCCCATGAACACGGCGGTGAAATAGGCCAGCATCTGGATCGGCAGCGCGTAGATGATCGGCGAGATGATTTCCGGCACGTCCGGCAGCACGATCGTCTCCATCGTCTTCACGCTCGTCAGCGCCGCACCCTTGCTGTCGGTGATCAGGATGATCTTGCCGCCGCGCGCCGCCACTTCCTGCATGTTCGACACGGTCTTTTCGAAAATGCGGTCATGCGGCGCGATGACGATGACCGGCATGTTCTCGTCGATCAGTGCGATCGGGCCATGCTTCAGCTCGCCCGCTGCATAGCCTTCGGCATGAATATACGAGATTTCCTTGAGTTTTAGCGCACCTTCCATGGCCAGCGGAAAATTGGTGTCACGGCCGAGATAGAGCACGTTCTTGTAGTGCGCGAGCTCGCGCGCGATCTTTTCGATTTGATGATCGAGCTTCAGCACCTGGTTGGCAAAGCGCGGCGCCTCCGAAAGCTCGCGCACAAAGATCTTTTCCTGCTCCTTCGAAATCGTGCCACGCGCCACACCGGCGCGCACGGCGAGCGATGCCAGCACCGAAAGCTGGCAGGTGAACGCCTTGGTCGAGGCGACGCCGATCTCCGGCCCGGCCAGCGTCGGCAGCACGACGTCGGATTCGCGCGCCATGGTCGATTCCCGCACGTTGACGACGGCGCCAATCTTCATCCCCGCCTTGCGGCAGTAGCGCAGCGAGGCCAGCGTGTCGGCGGTCTCGCCCGACTGTGAGATGAAGAAAGCCGCGTCGCTCTTCGACAGCGGCATTTCGCGGTAGCGGAATTCGGAGGCGACATCGATGTCGACCGGCAGCCGCGCATAGCGCTCGAACCAGTATTTGCCGATCAGGCCGGCGAGATACGCCGTACCGCAAGCCGAAATCGCCAGCCGGTCGATCGCTGCGAAATCGAACGGCAGATCGAGCGGCTTGGAGACGCCGCCGACAAAGTCGAGATAATTCGCCAGCGTGTGCGAGATCACCTCGGGCTGTTCATGGATTTCCTTCTCCATGAAGTGGCGCCTATTGCCTTTGTCGACCATGAAACTGGTCGAGAGCGACTGCTGGCGCTTCCGGTCGACCTTTGTGCCGTCAATGTCGAAGATTGCGACGCCATCGCTGCGCACCACCGCCCAGTCGCCATCTTCGAGATAGGTGATCGAATTGGTGAACGGGGCGAGCGCGATGGCGTCGGACCCTAAAAACATCTCGCCATCGCCATGGCCGACAGCCAGCGGCGGACCGTTGCGGGCGCCGACGATCAGGTCTTCATCGCCCTTGAACATGATGGCCAGCGCGAAAGCGCCTTCCAGTCGCTTCAGCGCCTGGTGCGCGGCATCAACCGGCTTCAGCCCCTTGGCAAGTTCGCGAGCCACCAGATGCGCCACGACCTCGGTGTCGGTCTGCGACGAGAAAGAATAGCCGTCGCGGATCAGTTCTTCGCGCAACTCGGCGAAATTCTCGATGATGCCATTGTGGACGATAGCGACTCCGTCGGAAAAATGCGGATGCGCATTGGTCTCGTTGGGTACGCCATGCGTCGCCCAGCGCGTGTGGCCGATGCCGATCGTGCCGTCGAGCGGCTCGTTTTTCAGCAAGCGTTCGAGGTTGACCAGCTTGCCTTCGGCGCGGCGGCGGCCAAGCTGGCCGTGCTCGATGGTAGCGACGCCGGCCGAGTCATACCCGCGATATTCGAGCCGCTTCAGCGCATCGACGATGAGCGGCGCAACCTGCGAGTGGCCGACAATTCCAACGATTCCGCACATCCAGACAGCCCCCGATTCCCCATGGAAAACCAGCGCTATCTAGGGATGGCCGGCCTGCCGCGAAAGTCACATTGTATTTCGCCCCGTGTAACGGAACGCTTCTTCCTGTCGATGCACCATGACAGACCGCTCTTGCAATCCGGTTACTGCAATCGTTCGCGTTTTTGCAGGGGCCGGGCTTACTTACTTTTCCTTCGCAGCCGCGGCCGAAGCAAAGCGTTCGCGCAGCTCCTTGCCCTTGCCTGGGATCGTCTTCTGGCGGGCGCGGCCGAAGGCCAGCGCGTCTTCAGGCACGCTTTCGGTGATCACGCTGCCCGAGGCGATGTAGGCGCCCATGCCTATGGTGACAGGGGCCACCAGTGAGGAATTCGAGCCGACAAAGGCGCCCGCGCCGATGTCGGTGAAAAACTTCGAATAGCCGTCATAGTTGCAGGTGATGGTGCCAGCGCCGATATTGGCGCCCGCGCCAACCCGCGCATCGCCGATATAGGTCAGATGATTGACCTTGGCGCCCTCCTCGATAACAGCCTGCTTGACCTCACAGAAATTACCGACCTTGGCCTTCTGTCTAAGATCGGCACCCGGCCGCAGGCGAGCGTATGGTCCGATATCGCAGTTGGAAGCGATGGTGGCGCCTTCGATATGGCTGAAAGCATGGATCTTGGCGCCCGTGGCGATCTTCACGCCCGGACCAAACCAGACATTGGGCTCGACGATCGTATCGGCGCCGATCTCGGTATCGTGCGAGAAGTACACGGTCTCGGGCGCAATCAGCGTCACGCCCGACAGCATTACCTCCTGGCGCCGACGCTGCTGCCAGATGCCTTCGGCCTGCGCCAGTTCAGCGCGATTGTTGATGCCGAGCGCATTCTCGAAACTGGCCTCAGTCGCAACGACATCGAGACCGCGCCCGCTGGCTATCTCGACGATGTCGGTGAGGTAATACTCGCCCTTGGCATTCTTGTTGCCGACGGCTTCGAGCAGCATCAGAGCTTGGGCGCCGGCCACCGCCATCAGCCCGCCATTGCAGAAAGTGATCTTGCGCTCTTCCTCGCTGCAATCCTTCTCCTCGCGGATGGCGACCAGTTTGCCACTCTTTTCGATCAGCCGGCCATAGCCAGTTGGATTGGGGGTACGAAAGCCGATGATGACGACGGCAGCACCTTCCGCCAGTTTCAGCCGCGCCACGGTGAGCGCATCCGCGTCGATCAGCGGCGTGTCACCGAACATCACCAGGATATCGTCATAACCCTTTGATATCGCTTCGCGAGCAGCAAGAACGGCATGCGCGGTGCCGAGGCGCTTTTCCTGCACAAAGGTCTCGGCTTTCGGAGCGAATTTTGCCGCCGCCTTGCGCATCTCTTCCGCGCCATGGCCAATCACCAGCACCTGGCTGCCGGCGCCTGCGGCCTCGGCAGCCTTCACCACATGGGCGACCATCGGCAGCCCGGCAATCTGGTGCAGCACCTTCGGCAACGCGCTCTTCATGCGCGTGCCTTCGCCGGCGGCGAGGATGACGGACAGGCAGGATCTCTGGCTCATGGAAGGACAACCATGTGAAGGGGTTGGGAATCAGGACATGCTAACAGTGGCGCCATGCTGCACCAATGCGGTTAAATTCCGGTGAGATGGTGGAGCAGCTGACTCCCAATCGTGGGTCCAGATCTAATGTCGGGTGCCTACCCCAATCTTCCCAGCACCGGAAAATTCTCCAGCAGCCAATAAGACACGGCCTGCACGCCGCCGGTGAGGAAGAACACGCCGGCGACGACCAGCAGCGCGCCGATCGCCTTTTCGACTACGCCGAGATGGACGCGGAACTTGCCGAGGAAGCGCATGAAGGCGCCCGAAAACAGCGCCGCAATCAGGAATGGGACGCCCAGGCCGAGCGAATAGGCGGCAAGCAACAGCGCGCCCTCACCCACCGTCTCGCGGCCGCCGGCCAGTGTCAGGATCGGCCCCAATACCGGGCCGATGCATGGCGTCCAGCCGAACGCGAAAGCCAGCCCCATCACATAGGCGGCGATCACACTCGCCGGCTTGCCTTGCGCCTGGAAGCGCGCCTCGCGCGACAAAAGCGGGATGCGCAGGATGCCGAGGAAGTTCAGGCCCATCAGGATGATCAGCACACCGGCGCCCATCGCCAGTTGCTCCTGCCAGACCCGCAGCAGCCGGCCGATGGTCGATGCACCGGCTCCGAGCGCAACGAACACTGTGGAAAAGCCTAGCACGAAGGCGATCGAGGAATAGAGCAGCGCACCGCGCGCGCCTTCGCGCGCCGTCGCACCCGCATTGCCGCGGAAATCGTCGACCGAGACGCCTGCCATATAGCAGAGATAGGGCGGCACCAGCGGCAGCACGCAAGGCGACAGGAACGAGATCGCTCCCGCCCCGACCGCGCTGACATAGCCGATGTCCAATGCCATTTCCAAGAACTCCAGTGCCGTGGCTGATATAGCGACGCGCAGCCTTGTCCACCAATCACCATTGTGTTGGCAAGATCATCCCTTGCCGAACGCACTTGCCGGGGAAGAAACGGCGACCCGCAGGCGTTGATGCGATGAGGCCGCGATTTCCCGCGCGTCTCCATATATCAGTCAGGGAGATTTCCATGAAAACCATAACCGTTGGGCTGGCAGCGCTGTTGCTCAGCACCGCTGCATCCTTCGCCGCCGACGCGTGGAAGGAAGCCGAGGTCAATGGCACCAGGATCTACACCGACGCCAACGGCATGACGCTTTATACCTATGACAAGGACGAAAAGGGCAAGAGCAACTGCTACGACAAATGCGCCACCAACTGGCCGCCGCTGAAGGCCGCAGCCGGCGCCAAGCCGGAAGACGAATGGAGCGTTGTCGGCCGCACCGACGGCACCAAGATGTGGGCCTATGACGGCAAGCCGGTCTATACCTTTATCAAGGACAAGAAGCCCGGCGATGTGAGCGGCGACGGCGTCGGCGAGGTCTGGCATATCGTCAAGGCCGACTAGCGTACTCGGTACCCAGCCGCCTGATGGCGGTACAAGGGCTGGTCGCCGGGCAATCTTCATGCAGCGGGCCACCGGCGTCGACCACCTTGCAACAAACCTCCGGTTTCGGTTCAGCGACTCGGGTGGAAAGCAGATCGGGTCGTTTCCGATGACATAGGGTCATTTCCGACGACTAGGGATCACCATCCCCTTTTCCAAAATTCTGTGATTTCCTCCATACACTCTAAGAGTGTATTGCTGCGGAGAGCCCCGCAATTTGGGCGCTTCCCCTTGACCGGATGCAAAAGCGCCGCCATGTGAGCGACACATGAACGAGATTTCGTCGCGCGCAGCGGAATTCTTCTGCCGCACCACAGCTGATATGAGACCTCATGGACGTCGTCGTCGTCGAATCGCCGGCCAAGGCAAAGACAATCAACAAATACCTCGGCAAGAACTACAAGGTTCTGGCCTCGTTCGGCCATGTCCGCGATTTGCCAGCCAAGGACGGCTCAGTGCGTCCGGACGAGGATTTCGCCATGTCCTGGGCGGTCGACACCGCTTCGGGCAAGCGGCTTGCCGACATCGCCAAGGCGGTCAAGGATGCCGACGGCCTGATCCTCGCAACTGACCCGGATCGCGAGGGTGAAGCCATCTCCTGGCATGTGCTGGAGGTGCTGAAGCAGAAGCGCGCGCTGAAGGACAAGCCGGTCAGCCGCGTCGTCTTCAACGCCATCACCAAGTCGTCGGTGCTGGAAGCGATGGCCAATCCGCGCCAGATCGATGCGCCGCTGGTCGATGCCTATCTCGCCCGTCGGGCGCTGGATTATCTCGTCGGCTTCACGCTGTCGCCGGTGCTGTGGCGCAAACTGCCGGGCGCCCGCTCGGCCGGACGCGTCCAGTCGGTTGCGCTGCGCTTGGTCTGCGACCGCGAATCCGAGATCGAGCGCTTCATCCGCGAGGAATACTGGCAGATCGCGGCTCTGCTGGGCACGCCGCGCAACGAGAATTTCGAAGCGCGGCTGACCGCCTTCGATCGCAAGAGGCTGCAAAAGCTCGACATTTCCAACAAGGCGCAGGCCGACGACATCAAGACGATGCTCGAAGGCGCAACCTTCAAGGCCGTGTCGGTCGAAGCCAAGCCGACCAAGCGCAATCCCGGCCCGCCCTTTACCACCTCGACGTTGCAGCAGGCCGCTTCATCGGGCCTTGGCTTCTCGGCCAGCCGCACCATGCAGGTGGCGCAGAGGCTCTATGAAGGCATGGAGATCGGCGGCGAGACCACCGGCCTGATCACCTATATGCGAACCGACGGCGTCCAGATGGCACCCGAGGCGATCGACGCCGCACGCGACGCCATCGCCAAGGAATTCGGTCCGAAATACCTGCCGGAAAAGCCACGCTTTTACACGACCAAGGCCAAGAATGCCCAGGAAGCGCACGAAGCGATCCGCCCGACGGATTTCATGCGCACTCCGGCATCGGTCAGGCAATATCTCGATTCCGACCAGATGCGCCTCTATGAGTTGATCTGGAAGCGCGCCATCGCCAGCCAGATGCAGCCGGCCGAAATCGAGCGCACCACCGCCGAAATCGAGGCGGTCAACGGATCGCGCACAGCCGAACTTCGCGCCGTCGGCTCGGTCGTTCGCTTCGACGGCTTCATTGCCGCCTACACCGACCAGAAGGAAGACGACGCGGAAGACGAGGAAAACCGTCGCCTGCCCGAGATCCGCGCCGGCGAGCAGCTTGCCCGCCAGGCGATCAACGCCACCCAGCACACCACCGAACCGCCGCCGCGTTATTCCGAGGCTTCGCTGATCAAGAAGCTGGAAGAGCTCGGCATCGGCCGGCCTTCTACCTACACGGCGATCCTGAAGACGCTCGAAGACCGCGACTACGTCACCATCGACAAGCGCCGGCTGGTGCCGCAGGCCAAGGGCCGCCTGCTGTCGGCTTTCCTCGAAAGCTTCTTCAAGCGCTATGTCGAGTACGACTTCACCGCGTCCCTCGAGGAAAAGCTCGACGAGATTTCCGACGGCAAGCTCGCCTGGAAGGATGTGCTGCGCGATTTCTGGAAGGATTTTTCGGGCGCCGTCGGCGACATCAAGGAGTTGCGCGTCACCGACGTGCTGGATGCGCTCAACGAGGAACTGGCGCCGCTGGTGTTTCCCGCGCGCGAGGATGGCTCCAATCCGCGCATCTGCCCGAAATGCGGCACCGGCAACCTGTCGCTGAAGCTCGGCAAGTTCGGTGCGTTCGTCGGTTGCTCGAACTATCCCGAATGCTCCTTCACCCGCCAGCTCGGCGACGCTGCCAACCCCAATGGCGAGAATGGCGGCGGCGAAGACGGTACCAAAGTCATTGGCAAGGATCCTTATACGTCAGAGGAAATCACGCTGCGCAGCGGCCGCTTCGGCCCCTATCTGCAGCGCGGCGACGGCAAGGAAGCCAAGCGCTCCAGTCTGCCCAAGGGCTGGACGGCAGAATCGATCGACCACGAGAAGGCGCTGGCGCTGCTGTCGCTGCCGCGCGACGTCGGCCAGCATCCGGAAACGGCCAAGATGATCTCGGCCGGGCTCGGCCGCTACGGCCCGTTCGTCCTGCATGACGGCACCTACGCCAATCTCGACAGCATCGAGGACGTGTTCTCGATCGGGCTGAACCGCGCCGTGTCGGTGATCGCCGAGAAGCAGTTGAAGGGCAAGGGCGGCCGCAATGGCGGCACTGCCGCAGCGCTCAAGGAGCTTGGCGAACACCCCGACGGCGGTGGCAAGATCGTCGTACGCGACGGCAAATACGGGCCTTACGTGAATTTCGGCAAGGTCAATGCCACCTTGCCCAAGGGCAAGGATCCGCAGTCGGTGACGATCGAGGACGCGCTGGCGTTGATTGCCGAGAAAGAAGCCAAGGGCGGCGGCGGCGCCAAGAAGCCGTTCCGAAAAGCGGCAGCAGCCAAGGCGCCCGCGGCCAAGAAAACCGCAGCCAAGAAGCCGGCAGCGAAGAAAAGAGGGTAGGACGGCGTGGCGCGCAAGATCACCGGTAGAACCCACGGCGATCCGCGCACCGCCGACACGAGGGCCAAGGTCAAGGACGACTATCGGCCCTCGCGTGACGAAATCCTGCGCTACATCGCCGAAAATCCCGATCGCGCCGGAAAACGCGACATCGCGAAGGCGTTCGCGCTGCGCGGCGACGACCGCATCTGGCTGAAGGATCTGCTGCGCGACCTGCAGGACGAAGGTTTCCTGACCAAGGAGCGCAAAAAGTTGGCCCGCGTCGGTGCCCTGCCCCACGTCACGGTCCTGGATATTTTTGATCGTGATGCAGATGGCGTGCTGTTGGCGCGTCCTACCGAACACACAGCCAATGGACCGCCACCCATCGTTTCCATCCGCCTGTCGCGCAGTGGCGGGGGACCGGCCCCCGGCATTGGCGATCGCGTGCTGGCCAAGACCTTTCCCGCCGACGAGACGAATGTCGCCCTGGGAGGTCCGGCATACACCGGACGCGTGGTGAAGATCTTCGAAAAGCGCACTAACGCCGTGCTCGGTGTCTTTCGCATCCTGCAGGACGGCACATTCCGCATCGAGCCGGTCGAACGGCGCCAGCCCGAACTGATCGTCGACAAGGAATTCCAAAACGGCGCCAAAAGCGGCGACCTGGTCGAGGTCGAGCCTGCGCGGGCCTCCCGCTATGGGCTGCCGAGAGCCAAGGTGCTCAACGTGCTGGGCTCGCTGACCAGCGAAAAGGCGGTCTCGATGATCGCCATCCACGCACATGACATTCCGCATATTTTTCCGGCCGACGTCATCGCCGAATCCGAAGCCGTCAAGCCGGCGACCCTCGCTCACCGCGAGGACTGGCGCGACCTGCCGCTGGTCACCATAGATCCGGCCGACGCCAAGGATCATGACGACGCCGTCTTCGCCACACCGGATCTCGACGAGAAGAACCCCGGCGGCGTGGTCGCCACCGTGGCGATCGCCGATGTCGCGGCTTATGTGCGCTATGGAACGGCGCTCGACCGCGAGGCGCTGAAACGCGGCAATTCGGTCTATTTCCCGGATCGCGTGGTGCCGATGCTGCCCGAGCGCATCTCCAACGATCTCTGCTCGCTGCGCGAGGGCCAGGACCGTCCGGCGCTGGCGGTGCGCATGGTGTTTTCGGCGCAAGGCCGCAAACTCAGGCACTCCTTCCACCGCGTCATGATGAAGTCGGCAGCAAAGCTCGCCTACAGCCAGGCTCAGGCGGCGATCGACGGCGCGCCGGACGAGAAGACCGGTCCGATCCTCGATACGGTGCTGAAGCCGCTGTGGGAAGCCTATGCGATCCTCAAGCGCGGCCGCGAGGGCCGCCAGCCGCTTGAGCTCGACCTGCCGGAGCGCAAGATCGTGCTCAAGCCGGACGGCACCGTCGATCGCGTCATCGTGCCGGATCGGCTCGATGCCCACAAGCTCATTGAAGAATTCATGATCCAGGCCAATGTCGCGGCAGCCGAGACGCTGGAGGCGAAGAAGCAGGAACTGGTCTACCGCGTGCATGACGCGCCATCGCTCGCCAAACAGGAATCGCTGCGTGAGTTCCTGCAAACGCTGGGCCTGTCGCTGGCCCGCGGCGCGCAGATGCAGCCAAGCCAGTTCAACGGCATCCTGGAGCGCGTGCGCGGCGCCGACAATGAGGGCCTTGTCAACGAAGTGGTGCTGCGCTCGCAGAGCCAGGCCGAATACTCGCCCAAGAACATCGGCCATTTCGGTCTGAACCTCAGGCGCTACGCTCACTTCACCTCGCCGATCCGGCGTTACGCCGATCTGATCGTGCATCGCGGACTTATTGCCGCACTCGGCCTTGGTCCGGGCGGGTTGACGCAGGACGAAGCGGCTCGTCTCGAAGACGTCGCGGTACTGATCTCAGGCACGGAACGCCGCGCAATGGCGGCAGAGCGGGATACGGTCGACCGTCTTGTCGCCGCTTATCTCGCCGAGCGCATCGACGACCGTTTCGACGCCCGCATCTCTGGCGTCACCAAATCAGGACTATTTGTCCAATTGCCGCAGTACGGCGCGGATGGTTTCATCCCTGTGTCAACATTGAACGGCGATTACTACATATACGACGAGACAGCCCGTTCCCTGTTCGGAGAACGCTCGGGCAAAGGCTACCAGCTCGCGGACCGCGTCGAGGTCCGGCTCGTCGAGGTGGCGCCGATGGCCGGCGCGATACGCTTCGAGATGTTGACCGATCCGAAGCCTTTGCCGGGCTCCAAGCGGTCGTTTCACAAGGCCAAAGGCCGCGCCCGCGCGTCGCAATCGCGACCGGGTTCGCGCGGCAGGAGACGTTGATGACGACAGCCACGGAAGAACAGGTTTTCGGCGGAGAACATCACTCGGGCCGGGCTGCCC
Source organism: Mesorhizobium sp. M0830 (assembly GCF_040319965.1). NCBI lineage: Bacteria > Pseudomonadati > Pseudomonadota > Alphaproteobacteria > Hyphomicrobiales > Phyllobacteriaceae > Mesorhizobium > Mesorhizobium sp. M0830. The sequence goes on from NZ_JAMYOR010000035.1 coordinate 60,091, forward strand.
GCCCGCTATGGACGGCGATGAAGCGCGGCCTGCTCGGTCGCTGCCCGCACTGCGGCGATGGCAAGCTGTTTGGCGCGTTCACCAAGACCGTCGATGCGTGCAGTGTCTGCGGCGAGGAACTGCATCACCACCGCGCCGACGACCTGCCTGCCTATCTCGTCATCGTCATTGTCGGCCACATCGTGCTCGGCGCCTTCATGGGCGTGGAGGCAACGTCCACCCTGTCCACGTGGCAGCACATCGCCATCTGGGTGCCGCTGACCATACTTTTGTCGGTCGCGCTGCTGCAGCCGGTCAAGGGTGCCGTCATCGGACTGCAATGGGCCTTCTATATGCATGGCTTCGGCGACGAAAACGATGTGATCGAGCCGCATCCCGGAGCCTGAATCGCAACCAAGAATGCGGCCTGGCGCAACATCCCGACCGTGAAAGGCCACTTTCGCTTGCCAGAAGTTTCCGTTAGTTCCTGCGCATGGACGGTATGACCAAGGCGGAAGTCGACAAGATCGGACGGAGCATGATCGCCCAAAGCGACCAGCCAATTCGCCCCCGTGATGCCGCGACGCTGATCCTGCTCGACCGCAAGCGCGATGACGTGCTGGTCCTGATGGGTCGCCGCCATGCCGGCCACGCCTTCATGCCAGGCAAGTTCGTCTTTCCCGGCGGCCGCACCGATCCGGCCGACAGCCGCATCCCTGTCGCTGCCGCATTGCATCCGGAGCAGGAAGCCAGGCTGATCGCCGGGCCCGGCCGCACAAGCACCGCACGAGCTCGCGCCATCGCCTTGTCGGCCATCCGCGAGACTTATGAAGAAGCCGGATTGCTGATCGGCCGCAAAGGCGCTTTCACCACCGCCCGGCCCGACTGGCAAGGCTTTGCCGAACACGGCGTGCAGCCCTCCCTGGACATGCTGCGTTTCATCGCACGCGCTATCACGCCGCCCAACCGGGTGCGCCGCTTCGACACCCGTTTCTTTAGCGCCTGGCGCGACGATGTCGCGGTCGAACTGCCGGGTGGCGGTCCGACCAACGAACTCGAAGAGCTGGTCTGGCTGCCGCTTGCCAAGGCCCGGGAAGCCGACATACCCGACATCACCCGAATGATCCTGGACGAGCTGCAAAGGCGCCTCGCCCATGATCCGCTGCTGCGTCCGGCCGGCCCCGTACCCTTCTACCGGCTTGTCCGCAACCGCTTCACCCGCGAACTTCTCTAGAGCAATTCCAGGAAAAGTGTGACGCGGTTTTCCGTCCGGAATTGCGTAAGATCAAAAAGACAGAGTAATCAGCACCCATGACGGTCGATACCCAACAACAGGGCGACGAACGCGTACACTGGCTGCCGATGGTGGCGGCGATCTCGTCGATCAGCGTCGTCGGTATTGCCATCGGGCTCGGCATGCCGCTGCTCAGCGTCATCCTCGAAACACGCGGCCATTCAGCCTCGATGATCGGCCTCAACACGGCCGTCGCCGGCCTCGCCTCGATCGCCGGTGCACCGCTGGCCACACCGCTTGCGATGCGCTTCGGCGTCGCGTGGACCATGATTGCCATGATCGCCGCCGGCGCGCTGGCCTTTGTCGGCTTTCATTTCGCACCCGACTTCTGGATGTGGTTTCCACTGCGCATCGTGCTGCACATCGCGCTGACGGTACTGTTCATCCTGTCTGAATTCTGGATCAGCACCTCGGCGCCGCCGCACCGGCGCGGCCTTGTCCTCGGCATTTACGCCACGGTTCTGTCGCTCGGCTTTGCCGCCGGACCGTGGCTGTTCGCCCATCTTGGCAGTTCCGGCTTCAGGCCGTTCGGCGTCATCATCTGTCTGGTGACGCTGGCGGCAATACCGGTGCTTGCAGCGCGCAACGAGAGCCCGACCATCGTCTCCGACGGCGAGACCAGCAATTTCCTGCGCTACATCTGGCTGGTGCCGTCGGCGACCGCAGCCGTGCTGGTGTTCGGTGCGGTCGAAACCGGCGGCTTTGCACTGTTCCCGATCTACGGCAGCCGCATCGGCTATTCCGAGGCCGACGCGGCCCTTCTCCTGACCATGATCGGCCTTGGCAACGTGCTGCTGCAGATCCCCATCGGCATGATCAGCGACCGCGTCAGCGACCGCCGCTATTTGCTGATTGCCTGCGCCATGGTTGGCCTCGCCGGCACGGCCTTCATGCCCTTCTTCGCCCAGAACTGGCATCTGATGGCCGCACTACTGTTCGTCTGGGGCGGCGTCGTCGCTGCCATGTACACGATCGGCCTTGCCCATCTCGGCTCGCAGCTTTCGGGCCATGAACTGGCGTCGGCCAACGCCGCCTTCGTGCTGTGCTACGGCGTCGGCATGGTTCTCGGTCCGCAGGCGATTGGCATCGGCATGGATGCATTCGGTCCAACCGGCTTCGGCTGGTCGCTCGGCCTGTTCTTCGCCGCCTACATTGCCTTGGTCGCCTTCAGGCTGGTCCGCAAGATCCTGCTGTAGCGCGATTGCTGCCAGCCCGCATTGGCATGGCACGGTGAGAGGCTGCTGACAGAACCGTGTCAGGAGCACAGGGCTAAAAGGGTGTCCCAAAACACTTGAGGACACTTCCATGATCGACAGCGGCTTTGAAACCACATCGCTACGAATGACACTGCTTCTGCTTGTGACCTTCCAGGCTCCGGCCGCCGATGTCGACCGCATCATGGACGCGGTGGTCGCGATCGCGCCGCTGGTCATGGGCAAATATGACCGCAATGCCTATCAGTCGGCGTATGGCATCGAGCGCTACAGGCCGCTCGACGGTGCGGCCGCCGGGGCCGAAACCGAATTGCGGCGGCGCCCGGGCACTGTCGAGGTTTCCTTCGAATTGCCCGACGACCAGGCATTGGCCGCCCGCGTCGCCGAGGCGATTTTCCAGGCCCATTCCTACCAGGAACCGGTGATCCGCATTCAGCCGATCCTGGCCAGCCGTTCCAAGGGGCTGGATGACCGCGCCAATCCGAATCGCTGGTGGAACACGACCGGAGACTGGAAGAAGGTCGCGGCAGCGGCGACAGGAACCGCTGATTTCCAGTCACCGGCAGGCTCGGGCGGGTCGCACAAGGCATACCGGGCTTGACTTTCCAGGCGCGTTCTTTATGTGTCGCGCCAAGTTTCCCGCGTCCGGGTGTTTCCCCGTGCTCCAGCGGCCAAAACCCCACGAACAAACGGACTGATATCATGGCCAAAGCCGCAAACATCAAGATCAAGCTTCTGTCGACCGCCGACACCGGTTTCTTCTACGTGACCAGCAAGAACAGCCGCACCAAGACGGACAAGCTGTCGTTCCGCAAGTACGATCCGGTCGCCAAGAAGCACGTCGAATTCAAGGAAACCAAGATCAAGTAATCTGGGCTTCCCTCTGCAATGTCGAAACGCCGCCCAATGGGCGGCGTTTTCGTTTGTAACGTGCGGAGGCCGCGCACCTCGCGCACTTCACGCCCTCACGCCTTCACCAAGTCTGTGAAGTGTATCATTTTAACACAATCGCCAATTGGTAGACTCCCACGACGGATAGGCAGTTAGTTCAGCGTCAGGCTAAAGGGGGGATGCCTCGAAATGGGAGAGAACTATGTCCATTCAGAAAGGCGACTATCGAACCAACAGAGCCGACTATGCGATTGCCGCGATGCACAGGGGAGTGACCGCCGAAGATAGCGTTCGGGACGATATTCTGGCGGCAAGAAAGAAGTCCCTATGGCTAAAAGAACGGCGATCAGCCAAGTCGGCTGAGAACCCCTTGGACAGCTCGCCGCTGCCCAAAAGAAGCCCTCGCGGATAGAGCCACGGCAGCCTCACGCGATCGCACCATAATCATGCACCGCCGACTCGCTCATATTTGCAGATGCAGCCGGCGGTATTTGCCTCTCGCATGGCGGTCCTGACGCGTGGCGAAATGGCTCCCGTTCTTTTAGAAGGCGGCAGGACTAAAGTCTTGTTGTCTACACGCAAAGGTCTGAGGGGTCTCGTTAGGTTCCGCAAATGTCTGTTGGACGTTCCGTTACTTTAGTCGATGGAGATGTAGTCATCCCTTGTATTTCCCACCCGAGATCGGTGCCTGCTGCGGCCGTTCGTAATGCATAGGCCTGGCGTTCGGATTGTTCAGCGCGCTGTACAGATCGATCGCTGTGCAACGGTGTCGATCGCGTCCCAAATCCCCTCACCAGCTGAGTTCTATCAGCCGATGCGATCACCGCTTTTGGGATCGAACAGATGCAGCGACGCCGGATCGGCTGCCAACCGTACCACGTGGCCGGGCTTTACCCCGGCTCGGCCCATGGCAAAGACGCAAAGCTGCTGGCTGGCCAGCTTGACGTAGAACTGCGTCGAAAGCCCGAGCGGCTCCACCACCACCACCTCGCCCTTCAATGCGCCGTCGTCTGCCAGCCGGATATGCTCGGGCCGCAGACCGACTGTGATGGCGTCGCCGCCCTTCAGCGGCAGGCCTTCTGGCAACAGCAGCGCCTGGCCATCGGCCAGCACGGCCTCCGAGGCACCGCCCTTGCGAACCGTCGCCGGTAGGAAATTCATGCCGGGTGAACCGATGAAACCGGCGACGAACATGTTGGCCGGCCGGTCGTAGAGATCGAGCGGCGCGCCGACCTGCTGGATCAGCCCGTCATGCATGACGACGATGCGGTCCGCCATGGTCATCGCCTCGATCTGATCGTGGGTGACGTAGACGGAGGTGGTTTTAAGTTGCTGGTGCAGCGCCTTGATCTCGGCGCGCATATGGACGCGCAGCTTGGCGTCGAGGTTCGACAGCGGCTCGTCGAACAGGAAGACCTTGGGATCGCGCACGATGGCACGGCCCATGGCGACGCGCTGGCGCTGGCCGCCGGACAATTGCCGCGGCAGGCGTTGCAGGAGCGTGTCGAGCCCGAGCCGCTTGGCCGCGCCGTCCACCCTCGCGTCGATCGTCGTCTTCTCCGCTTTCTTCAAGAGCAGGCTGAAGCCCATGTTCTTCGACACGTCCATATGCGGATAGAGCGCATAGGACTGGAACACCATGGCGATGTCGCGGTCCTTGGGTGCCACGTCATTGACCAGTCGCTCGCCGATGCGGATCTCGCCGCCGGAAGCCTCCTCCAGCCCGGCGATCATGCGCAAAAGCGTGGACTTGCCGCAGCCTGACGGCCCGACCAGGACGACGAATTCGCCATCGGCGATTTCAAGGTCGACCGCGTGCAGGACGCGGACGGCGCCATAATCCTTGCGGACCTTTTCGAGCGTGACAGAAGCCATCGGTCTATCCTTTGACGGCGCCGGCGGTCAGGCCGGTGACGAGATAGCGTTGCAGGAAGGCGAAGAAGATGCAGACCGGGATCAGTGCCAGGATGGATGCTGCCATCATCTGTCCCCAGTCGACGGCGAACTTGCCGATGAAGGTAAGCAGGCCGACCGCGAAGGTCTTCTGGTCATCGCTGGAAATCAGCATCAGCGCGAACAGAAGCTCGCTCCACGCGGCCGTGAAGACGAAGCCCAGCGTCGCGCCCATGCCGGGCAGCGTCAGCGGCACGATTACCTTGCGCATCGCTTGCGCCCGGGTGCAGCCGTCGATCATCGCCGCCTCTTCCAGGTCCTTCGGAATGCCGTCGAAGAAGGACTGCATCAGGAAGGTGGCAAAGGCCGTGTTGAAGGCGGTGTAGATGATGATCAGCCCGGTCAGGCTGTTGATCAGGCCGATCTGACCCATCACGCGGTAGATCGGCGGAATGACCATCACCAGCGGAAAAGTCTGGGTCAAAAGCAACATCAGTGCAAGTGCTGCCTTGCCGCGAAAGGTGAAGCGCGACATGGCATAGCCGGCGAGCGAAGCAATGATTGTCACCAGCGCCGCCGTCGACACCGAGACGATGACGCTGTTGAGGAAATATCGCGGAAAATCGGTGGCCTCGAGCACGGTGACGAAATTCTGCATCGTCATTTGCGACGGCCAGAAGGTGATGCCTTCGGAATACAGAAGCCGCTCCGGCGTGACCGAGATCTTCAGCGTCCAATAGATCGGAAACAGGGCAAAGAGCACGTATGCCGCGATCGCCGCGTAGAGGCCGATGCCGCCGAAGAAGCGCTGCGAGGTTGAACGCCCTGCGATCATCAGACGTGCCTCACCAGCGTGCGACGAATGCCGATCAGCGCAATCGCGTAGGCAATGAGCAGGACCAGCAGCAGCACGGCCACCGCCGAGGCATAGCCCTTGTCCAGCGACTTGAAGGCGCTGACGTAGATGTAGACCGGAACCGTGTTGGTCGAGCCGGCCGGTCCGCCCTCGGTCATGACGAAGATCAGGTCGGCGAAAGTGGCGATCCAGATGGTGCGCAACATCACGGTGATGGCGATGGTCGGCGCCAGGAACGGCAGCGTCACCTTGGTGAAGCGCTGCCAGGGCGAGGCGCCGTCGATCGCCGCCGCCTCATGCAGTTCCGATGGAATGGATTTCAAGGCCGCCAGCAGCGTGATGGCGAAGAACGGAATACCGAACCAGACATTGGCGACGATCGGCCCCCACATGGCAGTTGAAGGATCGGACAGCACATTTGTCGGCTCGGCCTTCAGTCCCAGCGCAAACAGCCAATGCGGCAACGGGCCGATGATCGGATTGAACAACCAGGCCCAGGTCAGGCCCGACAGGAAGGATGGCACCGCCCAGGGCAGGAACACCAGCGCCTGCACCAGTTTGCGGCCGCGAAACGGTTTGTCGAGCAGCAGCGCCAGGCCGAGGCCGAGGAAGAACTGGAAAAGCAGGCTGGCGACGGTCCACCACAGCGTGTTGACCAGCGCCTGTCCGAGCACCTGGTCCGACAGCATCGCCTGATACTGCCCAAGCCCGACATATTCGGACTTGAACGCCGAGAATTTGCGGAAGGAGTAGCTGATACCGATGACCAGCGGCACCAGAAGCACCACGACCAGAAGGATGATCGCCGGGCTGAGATACAGCCATGGCTCGATTGCGACGTGCGATAGCCGCTTGCGATGCGGCTTGCCGACGGATCGTATTTCGGACACGGCATAGGTCATTGGCTGAGGATCGGCTCCCTGGAGCGACGTCGGAGCAGCGTCCATATACCCCGTAATAAGGGGTGTAAGAAGCCCGCCCGCAGATTAGAGTGGGTTTTAAACAAAAGAAGCGGGCCCCGAAAAGGTTT